>JAFAIY010000619.1 GCA_019236485.1 Comamonas sp.
CAACTTCCTGCGCTATCTGCGTGGCACGCCCTGGCTGCCGCTGGCCATGAATCTGATGGGCAGCAAGATCGCGGCCAGCGTCTATCTGGACACCACCGACATCACCGAACACGACTGCGTGAGCATAGGCGAGCACAGCGAGCTCAATGCCCTGTGCTGCCCGCAGACCCATTTGTTCGAGGACCGGGTGATGAAGATTGACCATGTGTCCATAGGCAGCCGCGTGACCATGGGCGCGCGCTGCACCGTGCTCTACAGCGCCAGCGTGGGCGACGGCGTGCAGCTGGGCCCGCTGACCCTGGTGATGAAGGGCGAGACCCTGCCCGCGCGCACCCGCTGGGAGGGCGCGCCGGCCGCACCGGCCCGGCGCAGCACCGGGGCGGTCTGATGCAGATCCGGCACTGCTTCTTAGTGGGCGAGCCGCGGGCCTGCGCGCCGCAGCTGCGTCTGGTGCAGGGCCTGGATGTGGCCGACCGCGACAGGGCGCGGGCCCAGGCCCGGGCGGCGCTGCGCGCCTGCCTGGCGCCCGAGCTGGGCTGTGCCGAGGCCGAGCTGGAGGTCAGCAATCTGCGCAACCAGGCGCCGCGGCTGCTGCTGCGCGGCAAGCCGCTAGTGGCGCCGCACTGCTCCATCAGCCATGCGCCGGGCCTGGCGCTGCTGGCCTGGCATGGCCGGGGCGCGGTGGGCGTGGACATCCAGGCCGTGGACGCGGGCGCACCGCGCCGCGAGCTCGAGGATGTGGCGCGCCTGTTTCTGGCGCCTCAAACCGCTCAAGCGCTGATGGATATTGCGCCGGATACTCTGTTTTTTGAAGCGTTTACAAGTGCCTGGACGCTGCACGAGGCCAGGCTCAAATGCGCGGGCCTGGGCCTGGTGGAGTGGAGCGGGGCGCTGCAGTTGCGGCTGGCAGGCATGGACAGCGCAGCGCTGGCGCCCGCGGCCGGCTATGCGGGCGCCGTGGCCTGGTATGGCGCTGCCGGCGGCGCACAGGCGCGCTGAAGCTACTGTATCCAGCCGCCCCGTTTGGCGTGGATGCGCGTCCAGCCATCGTCGAGCCTGCCGCCGTGGATTTCGCAGGCGGCCTGCTTGTTGACCGTGTTCTCGCTCGTGCCGCCCAGATAGTTGCTCACGGCCACCTTCACGGGCAGGCTGATGGTCAGCACCCGGCTTTCCTTGGTGTAGTCCAGGTAACGGGTGTCTGGCGGCAGCTGCAGCTCTTTCTTGTACCAGTCCAGACACAGCTGCGCTTCGCGCTCCAGCGCGGACTCGGGCAGATGCTTGGGCGGCGGCGCAAGCGGGGCGCTGGGCTCCTGCGGCACCGAGATGATGCGGCCGCTGCCCGACAGCGGCGCGCTTTGGCTGGGGGCCGTGGGCACGATGGGCGTGCTGCTGCTGCCCGCGGGACAGCTGGTGTCCTGATACCAGATCCGGCTGCCGTCGCTGCACCTGAGCACGGCCGAGGCCGAGGGGCTGAGGGCCGCCAAGATCAGCAAATACAGCAGATGTTTCATGCTCAAGCCTAGTGACGGGAATCGCTGCATTGTCCGCCATGGGCCGCGCATGACGATTTCAAGCGCCAAGAAAAAAGGCTGCCGCTGGCAGCCTTGGGTAGAACAGGCGATGCTTACTGGAAGCCCAGGGTATGCGGCAGCCAGGTCGACAGCGCGGGGATGAAGGTCAGCAGGCACAGCACCACGAAGTGGGCCAGCAGGAACAGCGGCATCTCGCGCGTGAGTTCGGTGATGGAGACGCGCGTGGCCACCGAGGTCACGAACAGCAGGCCGCCCACGGGCGGAGTGATCATGCCCAGCGTGAGGTTGACGATGACCACCATGGCGAAGTGCGTGGGATCTATGCCCAGGCTGGCCGCGATGGGTGCGAGTATGGGCACCAGGATCATCACGCCGGGCAGAGGCTCCATGAAGATGCCGAAGATCAGCAGCAGAATGTTCACCGCGATCAGGAACATCACGGGAGAGAGCTGCCAGCTCACGATGAGCTCGGACAGATACTGCGGAATGCCTTCCACGGTCAGCACCCAGGCAAAGGCGGCCGAGGTCGCCATCACCAGCAGCACCGAGGCCGTGAGCATGGCCGAGCGCGCGAGGATGCCGGGCACGGCCGACCATTGCAGCGTGCGGTAAATCCATTTGCCGCAGATCAGCGCATAGAACACGGCGACCACCGAGGCCTCGGTGGGCGTGAAGATGCCGAAGCGGATGCCGACCACGATGAGCACGATGAGCATCAGCGCCGGTATGGCCTTGAAGCTGTTGAGCCAAATCTCGCGCGCGCTGGGGCGCGGTTCGGTGCTGCGGTAGTCGCGCTTCTTGCAGACCCACCAGTTGACGGCCGCCATGGCCAGAGCGATCAGGATGCCGGGGATGAAGCCCGCCATGAACAGGCCGCCGACCGAGACATGTTCGTCCTGCAGCGCGTAGATGATCATGCTGACCGAGGGCGGAATGATGGGGCCGACGATGGCCGTGCTGGCCGTGAGCGCGGCCGCATAGGGGCGGCCGTAGCCGGCCTTGTCCATCATCTTGACCATCATGGAGCCGGGGCCGGCCGCATCGGCCAGGGCCGAGCCCGAGATGCCCGAGAACAGGGTCAGCGACAGCACGTTGGCATAGCCGAGACCACCGCGCAGATGGCCGACGAACTGGGCCGCGAAGCGCAGCAGCACATGCGTGAGCGCGCCGCCCGACATCAGCTCGGCCGCCAGGATGAAGAAGGGCACGGCCATCAGCGGAAAGCTGTCTATGCCCGTGAACATCTCCTTGAAGACGATGAGCTGTGGATAACGTCCGCCGACGAACACGGCCAGCGCGGCCGAGATGGCCAGCGCGAAAGCCACCGGAAAGCCCAGCGCGAGCAGGACGATGATGGCAACAAATAAAGTGATACCCATGATGTTTCAGTCAATCAGTGATTCATGGCGTGAAGCATGAAACTGGCGTGCCCCCAACGAGAGACACCGAGGAAGGGCCGCCCCGCACCGAAGGTGTCGTCCCTCTCCCGCGGAGCGAGAGAGGGGGAAGGCGCGCAGCGACTCAGGGGGTGTTTCATATGGACGCCGCGGCGTCTGCATCCATCTCATCGGACTCGGCAAAGTCGCCGGCCCTGATATAGCCGCGTGCGATGAACAGCAGATGCACCAGCATCAGCACAAAGCCCGCGGGCATGGCCGCATAGATGAAGGAGATGGGAATGTCGGTGGCGGCCGTGGTCTGGAAGCGCGTGGCGTACACGTACTGCGAGGAGGTCACGGTCATCACGGCGAAGAACAGGGCCAGGCCGGCCACGACCAGAGCGCGGATGATCTGTGCGCTCTTGGTGCTCACGGAGCGGTGCAGATTGTCGATGGCCACATGGCCGCCGAAGCGCAACACCAGGCCCGCACCCAGAAAGGTGACCCAGATCATCATGTGGCGGGCCACTTCCTCGGCCCAGACTATGGAGTCGCCCGTGGTGTAGCGCAGCACCACATTGGCAAAGACGATGCAGGCCATGGCCAGCAGCAGGGCGATGAGCAGCCAGCGGTTGCAGGCCACCAGAAGGCGTTCGATACGTTCAAGCATAGGGGGTGGAGGTGAGGCGCGAGAGCCGCGGCGGGCTGCCGCCCTCACCGAGTTGGTTAGCAGCGCAATCATCTGGCAGCGCGCGCCATAAAGCCATTGGTAATGACCGCAGCCGTTGTCTCTGCGGCGACCGGAGCCGGTGCGCTGCCTCAACGAACAAGGCCGGGCGAGGGCCCGGCCTGGCTCATGGCATGGGCCGGATTACTTGGTGGCGGTAATCGTGTCCAGAGTCTTCTGGCCGAACTTCTTCGCGTATTCCTTGTAGGCCGGCTCCAGCGCCGTGCGGAACGCGGCCTGGTCCACCTTCTCGACGACCTTCATGCCATTGGCCTTGGCTTCTTCCACGCCCTTTTTCTCCACGCCGTCCACAAAGGCGCGCGAAGCGATGGCGCCTTTTTTCGCACCTTCGGTGAAGGCCGCCTTCTGGCTGGCGGACAAAGTGCCCCAGAATGAGGGCGAGACGATCAGCGCCATGGGGGCGTAGACATGGGCGGTCAGCGTCAGGTGCTTTTGCACCTGCCAGAGCTTGGCCGAGCTCAGCACGGAGATCGGGTTCTCCTGGCCGTCGATGGTGCCCTGCTGCAGCGCACCTATCACCTCGGGCCAGGACATGGGCGTGGGCGAGGCGCCCAGGGTGCGGAAGGCCGTGATGTGCACGGGGTTCTCGGTCACGCGGATCTTCAGGCCCTTGAGGTCGGCCACGCCATTGACCGCATGCTTGTTGTTGCTCAGGTGGCGGAAGCCCTGCTCGCCCCAGGCCAGGGCCACGAGGCCGCGCTTCTGGAACTTGGCCAGCAGCTCCTGGCCGAAAGCGCCGTCCATCACGGCGCGTGCATGCTGGGTGTCGCGGAACAGGAAGGGAATGTCCACCACGCCCACATCGGGCACGAAGTTGCTGAGTGCGCCGGTGGAGACGATGGCCGCTTCCACGGTGCCCAGCTGCAGGCCTTCGATCAGCTCGCGCTCGCCGCCCAGGGCCGAGGAGGGGAACTGCTTGAACTTGTAGGCGCCGTTGGTGCCTTTTTCCACGGCCTCGGCCCAGGCGTTGGCGGCAGCGCCGTAGTGCGAGTTCACGGCCAGGGCGTAGCCAATCTTGACTTCCTTGCCCTGGGCAAAAGCGGCACCGGCTGCCAGGGTTGCGGTAGTGGCCACGGCGGTGGCGACAAAGGTGCGACGGATCATGCTCATGGCAGTACTCTCTCCCTAGTTATGTCTTTGGAAATAAACATAAAAATTGTAGTGAGTGCCAACCGTGAGGCAGGGCTGATAGGGGGCTCGTCTTGTGCGTGCCATGGCATCGCGAAACGCGATGTCTTACACCTGGGGGCGCAGCGTCGAGGCGGCCTGCCCCGGGCCCAATAAAAAAGCCGGCAGAGCGTTCTGCCGGCTTTTTTCATAGCTGCTTGCGCATGCTGTACATGACTTTCAGCAGTCAATCTCTGTGGATGGATTGCTGCTCATGCGCTGCAAGCTCCTATTTTCGCTGCGATAGCAGATGCTCGGCAAGCTGCACAAAGCCGTCGCCGCGCTCGGCCTGGGTCACATAGCGCGGCAGGTGCTTGAGCTGGGGCACGAAGCGCTCGATATTCGCCACGCCCACGCTGTGGGGCATGTGCTCGAACATCAGCTGGTCGTTGGTGGAGTCGCCGATATAGATCCAGCGCTCCAGCGTGGCGTCGAGGTCAATGTCGAACAGGGAGCGGACTATCCAGCGCGCGCCCTCGAGCTTGTTGTGCTCGCCGAACCAGCCATTGATATGGATGGAGCTCACGGTGGCGTTCATGCCCGCGGCCTTCATGATGGCCACGCAGGCCTCGATATCGGCCTGGGGCATCTGCGTGAACTCGCTGTGGTCCACGGCGATATCGCATTCGCGGCCCGCCGAGTCGGTGGCGCGGCTGGCGCCCGGAACCCGGGCCTCGACCTCGGCCAGTACCTGCTGCATGCGCGCGAAGTTGGCGCTGCGCGTGGCGTCGTCCTGCTGGTAGAGCTTGTCGAGCAGGCCCAGAGCGTTCTTCTTCAGCGCCACGGCGCCGTTCTCGGCCACGATGGCATCCACGGGCCAGGCTGAGGCAAACGGCACGCTCCAGCCCACGGGCCGGCCCGTGATGGGAACGACCTTGAGACCGGCATTCTTCAGGCGCGCGATCGCGGCCACCACATGCTCGGGCACCACGCCCTCGGTGGTCAGCGTGTCGTCGATATCGGTCAGCACGCCCAGCAGATTCCGGGGAACTGGCAGTTCAGACAAAGGGCGCAGAAATTCTTGGCTCACAGAAAACTCTCAATGCATTGCAAAGGACGCTTGAACTTGGCGCAGCCCATCGGCGGGACGCCGAGCAAGGGCCGCCCCTTACGCTCAGGGCGTCGTCCCCCTCCGGCGCGTAGCGCCAGAGAGGGGGAAGCGGCGGGGCCACCTAGGCAAAGCCGCTCAGGGGGTGATCACGCTCAGTTCGCTGAGCCCAGGCTCAGGCCCGCGTGCTCGCGCAGCGGATGGAAGTGGATCTTGGGGAAGCGCTCCTGCGCCAGGCGCACGTCGTAGGGGCTGGTGCACAGATAGGCCAGGGTGTCGGCCGCATCGTGGGCCAGACGCATGGGATAGGCGTTCTCGAACTCGCGCAGCTCGGCCGGGGTATCGGCCGTGATCCAGCGCGCGCCCGTGTACTGGCAGCCCTCGAGGCGCACATCGCAGTCGTACTCGGTCTTGAGGCGGTGCTGCACCACTTCGAACTGCAGCTGACCCACGGCGCCCAAGAGCATATTGCCGCCCACATCGGGCTTGAAGACCTGGATCGCACCTTCCTCGCCCAGCTGCATCAGGCCCTGCTGCAGCTGCTTGGTGCGCAGCGGGTTCTTGAGCACCACGGTCATGAACATTTCGGGTGCGAAGAAGGGCAGGCCGGTGAACTGCAGGCTGGGGCCGTCGGTGATGGAGTCGCCCAGCTGCACGCCGCCGTGGATGGTGAAGCCGATGATGTCGCCCGCATAGGCTTCGTCGACGGCCTCGCGGCGCTGGGACATAAAGGTCACCACGGAGGTCGGGCGCAGCTCCTTGCCGGTGCGTTGCACCTTCATCTTCATGCCCGGCTGGTACTTGCCCGAGGCCACGCGCACAAAAGCGATGCGGTCGCGGTGATTGGCATCCATATTGGCCTGAACCTTGAACACCACGCCCGAGAAGCTTTCGTCCTCGGGGCGTACGATGCGCTCCTCGCGGTTGCGGTTGACCTCGGCGAAGGCCACGCGTGGGCCGGGCGGGGGCGACATATCGACCACGGCGTCCAGCACTTCCATCACACCGAAGTTGTTCACACCCGAGCCAAAGAACACGGGGGTCAGCTTGCCGGCCAGAAAGGCTTCATGGTCCCACTCGGCCGAAGCGCCCTGGGCCAGTTCCATGGATTCGAGTGCATCGTCAAAGGCCTTGCCAAAACGTGCGCGCAGCTTGTCGCCTTCGGACAGGGGGATGACTTCAAAGTCCTTGGGGCCGCGGTCGCTGCCCGGGGCGAACACCGTCATGCTCTGCGTCTGCAGATTGATGATGCCGCCGAAGCTCTTGCCCTGGCCCACGGGCCAGGTGATGGGGCAGCAGGGCATGCCCAGCTCGCGCTCCACCTCGTCCATGATGTCCAGCGGATCGCGGACTTCACGGTCGAACTTGTTGATGAAGGAGATGATGGGCGTGTTGCGCTGGCGGCAGACCTCGATCAGGCGGCGGGTCTGCGATTCCACGCCGTTGGCCGCATCGATCACCATCAGCGCAGAGTCCACGGCCGTGAGCACGCGGTAGGTGTCTTCCGAGAAGTCCTTGTGGCCGGGCGTGTCGAGCAGATTGATCACATGGTCGCGGTAGCTCATCTGCATCACCGAGGACGCCACCGAGATGCCGCGCTGCTTCTCGATCTCCATCCAGTCGGAGGTCGCGTGACGCGAAGCCTTGCGGCCCTTGACGGCGCCGGCGATCTGGATCGCGCCCGAGAACAGCAGCAGCTTTTCGGTCAGCGTGGTCTTACCCGCGTCCGGGTGGGAGATGATGGCGAACGTACGACGGCGCCGGGTTTCTGGGGCGTATGACACAGTATTGAGAGCTGTAAATACAGCCGGAGAACGCCGGCTGTGACAACAAAAGGTGCAGCGGTCCGTTGCTGCACCAGGCCCGCCCCCATGCAGAGCAGACCTGTGGATAAGGCTTGAGGGCGCTTATTTTAACGGCAGGGCCAATTCATGGAGAGGGCCCGGAAATGCAGGCCTGCCGGCCGTATTGCCGAACGCAGTGGACTGCGGAGGCTTGCAGATGCGGAGCACAATAGCCGCATCGCTTCCGGTCTCCATCTGCCAGTCATGAACAGCGCCCCGCAGGATGTGAATGCGTCCTTACCTGCCGAATCCCCTGCCGCACCGGTCTGGATCAAACGCGGCACGCCAGAATACCGGCGGGTCAGCCTGGCCCTGTTTCTGGCCGGCTTCGCGACCTTCTCGCTGCTGTACTGCGTGCAGCCGCTGCTGCCCGAGCTGGCCCGGACCTTTGCCGTGAGCCCCGCGCAGAGCGCGCTGGCGCTGTCGGTGTCCACGGCCTGCCTGGCGGTTTCCATCGTGCTGGCCGGCGCTCTGTCCGAGGGCCTGGGCCGGCGCAAGCTGATGTTCATCTCCATGGCCCTGGCCGCGCTGTGCAATCTGCTGGCCTCTTTTCTGCCGCAATGGCATGCGCTGCTGGCCGCGCGCGCCCTGGAAGGTATTTTGCTGGGCGGCGTGCCGGCCGTGGCCATGGCCTATCTGTCCGAGGAGATAGACCCCAAGGGCCTGGGCTTTGCCATGGGACTGTATGTGGGCGGCACGGCCCTGGGCGGCATGCTGGGGCGCGTGGGCATGAGCGCCATGACGGAGTTCTGGGGCTGGCGCCAGGCGCTGGCCGCGCTGTCGGTCATGGACCTGATGGCGGCCCTGGGCTTTGTCTGGCTGCTGCCCAATTCGCGCAACTTCAGCAAGAAAAGCGGCCTGGGCGCCCGCTACCACCTGCAGGCCTGGGGCCTGCATCTGCGCCATCCGGGCCTGCCGCTGCTGTTCCTGATCGCTTTCGGCCTGATGGGCGTGTTTGTCAGCATCTACAACTACGCGGGCTTTCTGCTGGGCGGCGCGCCCTATCACCTGAGCCAGCTGGAGATCAGCCATATCTTCTACGCCTATCTGTTCGGCATCGTGGCCTCGCCCGTGGCAGGGGGTCTGGCCGACAGGCTGGGACGCGGCCCGGTGCTGATCGCGGGCACGCTGCTGATGGCGGCCGGCCTGGTGCTGACCCTGTTCGAGCCGCTGGCGGCCATCGTGGTCGGCATCGTGCTGCTGACGGCGGGCTTCTTCGTCGCCCATTCGGTGGCCAGCGGCTGGGTTGGGCGTCTCGCGACCCAGGCCAAGGGCCATGCCTCGTCGCTGTATCTCTGGGGCTATTACATGGGCTCCAGCGTGCTGGGCGCCGGGGCCGGCTGGTTCTGGTCGCGCTGGGGCTGGTCGGGCGTGGGCTCGGTGGCCCTGCTGGTACTTGCCCTGGTGCTGGCCCTGGCCTGGCGCGTGCAGTGGCTGGCCGCGCGACAGGCGGCCCGCCCATGCCCGCTGAACCCCGCATCTTGATGCCATCTTGATACCGCCTCGGCCAATCTCTACCCGTTCTTGACGGGCGAATTTCTACATTTTCCTCATCGCAAACAGGCCGCATGACGGCCAGCGGGAGGAAATGAATGACTAGCAACTGGATCGAAGTCCTGGCCGTCTGCACGGCCCTGGGGCTGTTTGCCTATTTGGGCTATGCGCTGCTGCGCCCCGAGAAATTCTGAGGAGGCGCCATGCAAGTGCTGCAAGACCTTGTTTTCGTGGGCCTGACGGTCGCCTGCTTTGTCGGCCTGCTGTGCTTTGTGCGCGCGCTGACGCATATCTGAGAGGGAGCACGCTATGTGGTTACCCTGGATGGAATATGCCGCCGTGCTGGCGCTGATGACGCTGCTGACCATTCCCGTGGGCAAGTGGCTGGCCCGCTGTTTTACCAGCGAGCACCATACCTGGCTGGAGCGCCTGAGCTATGCGGCTTTAGGCGTGAATCCGCAGGAGTGCATGGGCTGGCTGCGCTATGGCTCGGTCCTGCTGCTGTCGAACGCCGTGATGATGCTGCTCGGCTATCTGATACTGCGCCTGCAGGGCAGCCTGCCGCTGAATCCGCTGGAGATCGCGGCCCAGGCCCCCGATCTGGCCTTCAACACGGCCGCGTCCTTCATCACCAATACCAACTGGCAGGCCTATGCGGGCGAGAACAGCCTCAGCAATGCCACGCAGATGGCGGCCATCACCTTTCTGATGTTTGCGGGCGCGACCACTGGCGTGGCGGCCGGCGCGGGCTTTGTGCGCGGCCTGGCGCGCTCCAGCAGCGAGGACATAGGCAACTACTGGGTCGACTATGTGCGCGTGTTCTGGCGCGTGCTCTTGCCGCTGTCCTTCGTCATGGCCCTGGTCTATGTCTGGCAGGGCATGCCGCAGACGCTGCACGCCGAGACCGTGGCGACCACGCTGGAAGGCGCGAAGCAGCAGCTGCTGATGGGGCCGGTGGCCAGCTTTGAAAGCATCAAGCACCTGGGCACCAACGGCGGCGGCTTCTTCAGCATGAATGCGGCCCACCCGTTCGAGAACCCCACGCCGCTGACCAATGTGCTGCATATCTTCTCCATGCTGCTGATCCCTGCGGGCATGACCTATGCCTTCGGCTCCATGCTGCTGCGCCGCAAGCAGGGCTGGGTGCTGTTCGGCGCCTGCCTGGTGATGTTCGTCGGCTTTCTGAGCCTGGTGTTCGTGGCCGAGCAAGGCGGCAGCGGCCTGCTGGAGCGCGCCGGCGCCAATCAGCAATGGAGCTTGACCCAGCCGGGCGGCAATATGGAAGGCAAGGAGCTGCGCTTCGGCATCGTGGACACGGCGCTGTTCGTGACCACGACCACGGCCGCGACCACGGGCTCGGTGAATGCCATGCACGATTCGCTGACCCCGCTGGGCAGCATCACGCCGTTGGCACTGATGATGCTCAACTGCGTGTTCGGCGGCGACGGCGTGGGCCTGATCAACCTGATCCAGTACGCGATCCTCACGGTGTTCCTGGCCGGCATGATGATAGGCCGTACGCCCGAGTTTCTGGGCAAGAAGATCGAGGTGCGCGAGATCAAGCTGGTCATGCTCTCGGTGCTTGCGCAGCCGGCCAGCATTCTGGGCTTCACGGCGCTGGCCGTGCTCTGGCCCGATGCCGCCGTCAGCCTCAACAACCACGGCCCGCATGGCTTCTCGGAAATCCTCTACGCCTATGCCTCGGCCACGGCCAACAACGGCTCGGCCTTCGCGGGGCTGAATGCCAACACGCCGTACTTCAACGTCACGATAGGCTTGGCCATGCTCGTGGGGCGCTTTCTCACGCTGCTGCCCATGCTAGCCGTGGCCGGCAGCATGGCCGCCAAGACCACGGTGCCCGCGGGCCCGGGCACCTTCCCCACGGCCACGCCGCTGTTCATGGGCCTGCTGGTGTTCGTGGTGCTGGTGGTGGGCGGACTGACTTTCCTGCCGGCCCTGGCCCTGGGTCCGGTGATCGAACATCTGCAGATGCTGGTCGGCCAGCTGTATGCATAAGCAAACTTTGCCAGAGGTGCGCGGCACAGGCGCACCAAGGAGCAAGCAATGAAATCCTCTTCTCAAACTCTTTGCGCCGCGGCTTCTGCGGCACAGTCTGCGGTGTCGCCGCAGACGGA
>JAFAIY010000491.1 GCA_019236485.1 Comamonas sp.
TTGAGAGCGCCACCGTAGATCCGCGCCAGTTCAAGAGCTTCGCGGAGTTCTACCCCTTTTATCTGGGCGAGCACAGCAATCCCATCTGCCGCCGCCTGCACTTTATCGGCACCAGCCTGTCGCTGCTGTTTCTGCTGGCCCTGTTCGCCACCGGCGACTGGTGGTATCTGCTGGCCGGCCTGGTCTGCGGCTATGCCTTTGCCTGGGTCGGGCATTTCGGCTTCGAGAAAAACCGGCCCGCGAGCTTCAAGCGTCCGCTCTACAGCTTTATGGGCGACTGGATGATGTGGCGCGACATTCTGCTGGGGCGCATCAAGCTGAGCTGAGCCTCCATCCATCGCCGAGCGCGCAGCGCCAGCTATTCATAGAATTTCATCGCAGCCAATTCAAACTCTATGAATACCGGGGACTGCGATCAGCTCGGCCAGCGTCATCTCGGCCAGCTGGGCACGCTGCCACAGCGGCTGCACGGCCTCCGAGGGCTGAAGCAGCAGGGCCTGGACCAGCGGCTCCACATGGGTGGAGCACGGATCCACTAGCAGCACATAGCGCGGCTCGGTGCTTTCCAGCGAGACAAAAGCGTCCGGCGGCTGCACGGCCCCCACCCAGTCGAGCTTGGCCAGAGCCTGCAGCACGGGCTGAATCTGTGCAGCCTCTATGCGTAATCGCTGCGCGAGCTGGCGCACCAGCAAGCCCTTGTGCGGCAGTTCGCGCTCCCTGGCCAGGCACTGCAGAATTTCCACGGCCAGCTCGAACTGCCAGCCGCGGTGGCCGGTCAGGCGCTCCACCCCGGTCAGCACCGTGGGCAGATAGGCGGTGACCAGAGCCCCGAGCAGCACGACGCACCAGGCCACATACATCCAGATCAGCAGGATCGGCAAGGTCGCAAACGCGCCGTAGATCACCGAATAGGTGGGCACCGAGTTCAGATAGATGGCCAGCATCCGCTTGGCCAACTCCATGCAGACCGAGACGAAGATGCCGCCCACCCAGGCATGGCGCCAGCGCACCGGCGTATTCGGCACATAGTGGTAGAGCCCGGCCATGCCGGCCGCCAGCACCACGAATTCGATGGAGTCGAAGACAAAGCGCAGGCTCTCGGGCAGGGCATTGACCAGCCCCTTGGACGCCGACATCACATAGGAGGACAGCACCAGGCTCAGGCCCAGCAGCAGCGGCCCCAGCGTGATGGCCGCCCAGTAGATCAGCACCCGCTGGCCCAGCGGCCGCAGCTGGCGCACGCGCCAGATATTGTTGAGCGTGCGGTCTATGGTCAGTATCAGGGCCACGGCCGTGACGATGAGCATGGAAAAGCCCACCAGTCCCAGGCGGCTGGCCTTGGAGGCGAACTGCGTGAGATAGCCCAGCACCTGGCGCGCGATGGTCTCGGGGATCAGGCTGTCCATCAGCCAGCGCTCCAGCACCTGCTGCACCTTGCCGAAAATCGGAAACGCCGTGAACAAGGCCAGGGCCACGGTGAAGAACGGCACCAGCGCCAGCAGCGAGGTAAAGGTCAGGCTGCTGGCCGTCACTCCGAGCCGGTCTTCCTTGAAACGCTCGCGCAGCACCTGGGCGGTATTGCGCCAGGGAAAGCTGCGCACCCGCCGCTGCAGGCGGCGACTGCGGCGCACGAATTCGGCCTTGAGGTCCTCCTTGCGCGGCAGGCTGGGCCTGGGCAGGCGCGCCAGCCCCTCCTTCCAGTCGAAACCCGGCGCCCAGGCCTTGCGCTGCGGGCTGCGCGGTGCTCCTGAAACAAAAGCAGGCCCCGCCTTCTGGGCCTGGACTTGAGCGCCATCCGGCTGCGGATGGTCGGCCATCTCCGGCTTGGCCGGATGGGATGGCGCGACCATAGGCTGCGGCTCGGACGAGGCAGCAACGCCGGGGATGCCGGCCTCTACGGCCTGGGGCTCATGCAGCAGCGGCTCCTGCCGCCTGTCGTCCATGGTGCTGGGTAAAACGCTGGCCGGAGCGCCGGCCTCGGGCAGGGGTAGCTGCGCCTGCGGGCTGCCCTCGAGCGCGGCCCAGAAACCGGCGCGGTCATTTTTCTTCATGACTTGCCCCCCTCTTCGCATGCGCAAGGTCAAGCGCCGGACTTAAAAGAAAAATTTCGGATGCGAAGAGAGCTGCCATGGCCGATATGATGCCATCGCTATGACCGATGCCTCCCCGCCCCAAGCCGCCGCAAACACTTGTTCACCAATCCAGCAGCCAGGCTCCGATGTGGCCGCCACGCGCTGGCTGGCCGTGGGCAGTCTGCTGGCCCTGATGGCGCTGTGCATGGCCTGGGAGCTATGGCTGGCCCCGCTGCGCAGCGGCGGCACCTGGCTGTTCCTGAAGGCGCTGCCGCTGGCTTTTGCGGTGGTCGGCCTGCTCAAGCGCCGCATGTATACCTATCGCTGGCTCAGCCTGCTGGTGTGGCTGTACTTCACCGAAGGCGTGGTGCGCGCCTGGGGCGACCCCGCGCCCGGCCGCTGGCTGGCCCTGGGCGAGATTGCGCTGTGCGTGCTGCTCTTTATTGCCTGCGCCGCCCATGTCCGCCTGCGCCAGCGCGCGGCCAAGGCCGCGTCTCAATCCGGCGCAATGCCCTCATGACGCGCCAGGGTCTGCACCTGCGTGGCCAGGGCCTCGCAAAGCAGCTGCGCAGCCGGCGCTAGCGCGCGCCGGGGCCGCTGGATCAGCAGGGTGCGGCGCAGAATGCGCGGCGCATCCAGCAGGCGAAACCGCAGCTCGCCGCGAGACGGGTGCCGCGCCGTGAGCGCCGGCACGATGCTGACTCCCAGGCCCAGGCGTACGGCTTCGAACAGCAGTTGGGGATTGGACATGCGCAGCGGCGTCTGCAGCACATTGGCCGGCATGCCGGGGGCCGCGGCCAGCAGCTGGCTGATGGCGGT
>JAFAIY010000649.1 GCA_019236485.1 Comamonas sp.
GCACAGATTGGTCTTGCCGCTCTTGCAGAACAGGCACTCGCCGCATTCGGCCGTGTACAGCGGAATCACATGGTCGCCGGGCTTGACGCTGGTCACGCCTTCGCCGACTTCGACCACAATGCCCGCGCCTTCATGGCCGAGCACGGCGGGGAAGATGCCTTCGGGGTCGTCGCCGCTCAGGGTGAAGGCGTCGGTGTGGCACACGCCGGTGTGGGTGATCTTGATCAGCACTTCGCCTTTTTGCGGCGGGGCCACGTCGATCTCGACGATCTGCAGAGGTTCTCCGGCCTTGAAGGCCACGGCGGCGCGTGATTTCATGTCTGTCTTTCTGGAAATAGGGGGAGCGAGGCCTGGCCTTCGCTTTGCGAAACCTTGAATGTAGGCCAGGCGGGCGGCGAAAGGGACTGGTTTGGCCGCCGCCTGCAGGGCTTTGGCCGAATATCGACGTAATTGAATGCTTCGGCCATTCCGTGTGCTTCAGGCCTTGGCTGCGTCGCCGGCCTGATGCTGCGCACGGATCTGCGCCGCGGTTTCCCTGAACCACCGGGCAATGGCCACGTTCTGCTCGAACAGCGAGTAGCGGGTGCCGCCGCCGTAATCGGGCATGTCTATCATGTCGGTGGTGATATAGCGCAGCGGGCTGCCCGGCGTCGCGTAGTGGTGGCGCAGCGCGCGCCGCACGACCTCCTTGCAGGGCTCGACGCGCCAGGCCGTCCAGCTTGCATGCCACTGGCCCGGCGCCGGGCGCGTGAACGGGTACTGGCAGGCGCGGCCGTAGTGGCCGTTGTCGGTGAGCTGCCAGATATTGCGTGGGCCATTGGGGGAGACCGGGCGTATCTGCAGCCAGTGCACCATGTTCTGGCCAATCCAGTCGTCGATGAGGTTGCCGCTTTCATAGGGGTCTATGACGACTTCGCCGGATTCGACCTGCGCGCGCATGCCGACCACGTCCTGTTCCTCGGGGTTGTCCAGCTTGAGCAACACATGGCTGTGGTCCAGCACGAACTGCAAGGGCAGGCCTTGCTCACGCACGCGCTGCGCAATCGGCGTGATGCGGCGCGGGTCTTCGCTCCACATATAGATGTGGTTTTCCATGCCTATCTCTATGCCTATGCGCTGGCCCAGTTCCCGGGCATGCAGATAGAAGGTCACAATGTCGTCATCCGTCACCACATGGCCCGCGGCATGGCGCGTGTACAGCATGATGTTGTGGAATTCGGCGCCGGCCTCCTTGCAGACGCGCAGGTTTTTTTCAAGCGCGGCCTCGTCCCGGCCTGCCGTATACGACCACAGGCCGGTGCGCAGCGGCATGCCGTATTTGTTGGCCAGCCGTAGGTACTCGCGCTCCTCGCCCGGCTGGGGCATGCGGTCGAAATGGTCGAAGACCTTGCTGTCGCGCAGCATCTTGAATTGCTCTTCTAGCGGCAATGTTTCGCAGTGGCGTTTGCCGCGGCCGTTGCAGCCCAGGGAAAAATCTTGCATGGGTAACCTTGTGTGATGGCGGTGAAAAATCAGACGGTGGCTGTCTGGCTGGCGGCGGGCGATGCAGCCGTTGCAGCGGCTTGCTCGGCTTCCTGCTGGCGTGCAATGAGCCGGCGGATGCGGGCGGGCGCGTTGTCTATGCCCAGGCGCACGAACTCGCGCATGCCGGTGCGTTCCTGCTCGCGCTGCACCAGCGCCAGGATGGCGGCGTCTTCAAGAAAGGTGTCGGTCATCAGCCGCGCGACCTGGGCGCTGGCTTCGGCGCTGTCCACGTGATAGTTGCGCAGGTGCAGCCAGAAGTAGTGGGTTGTGGTCTCGGTCTCGGGCGTGAGGAAGTTGTACGAGAACGAGCGCAGGCCTGCGTCCATTTCCCGCTCGCTGTGCTCGCGGCCTGCGGCGATGCTGCCGAAGTCCACGCAGGACACCGAGGGCAGGTACAGGTAGTAGTACTGCCAGCGATCCACAGGCCCTGCGAAGTTGCCCATGGCCCTGACCAGCGGCACGGGCTCGGAGTCGTTCACCCAGCGGTAGGCGAGCACATGGTTCTCTCCTTGTTCCACCTTCACGCTCACGTCCTCGGCCGCCGCGTTGCCTATGGTGTTCCTGTGCACATAGGTGGTGTGCGCGGGGTCCACCAGGTTGTCGGTGATGTTGAGGTAGTTGCAATCAAAGTGCAGGTACTGCCCGTCCACCAGCGCCCAGCCGGGTTCGCCGTAGCGGCGCACTTCCACAATACGTGCCGCATCGGCCAGGGCTGGGTCGCCCATCCAGATCCAGACGGCGCCAAAGCGCTCGACCAGCGGAAACGACTGTGCGCAGGCCGAAGGCGGAATGGCGGCCTGGCCGGGAATGCGCACGCACTGGCCGCTGCCGTTGAACATCATGCCGTGGTAGCCGCATTGCAGATCGTCGCCCACCAGTGTGCCTATGGACAGCGGCGCCAACTTGTGCGGGCAGCGGTCGACGAGTACGGCCGGCGTGCCGTCCTGGCGGCGCCAGAACACCAGGTTCTGGCCGAGGATGGTGCGCGCGGTCAGCTGGCGGCCGATCTCGCTGCTCCAAGCGGCCACATACCAGGCATTTTTGACAAAGCTGCTCATGGGGGTCTCCTTTTTGATTCTTCGTGGGTAAGGCTTCAAAGATCGAGCGTGATGCTCTGGCTGCGGGCGCGCGAGACGCAGATGCAGACCATGCCTTCTGTGTGCTCCTCGTCGGACAGCGCGTAGTCACGGTGTTCGGCCTCGCCGTCGAGCATGTGCACCGCACACATGCCGCATTCGCCTCGTCGGCAGTCGAACAGGGGATCGCAGCCCGGGGCGATCA
>JAFAIY010000054.1 GCA_019236485.1 Comamonas sp.
AGCCGCCACGGGATTTGCCGATAGCTTGCGGACCGTTTTTTTGGGCGCGCCAGTACCATCCGGATGCACCTTCACGCTGGTGCTGTCCAGCGACACGGCCTCGATCTTGATCTGCACCACCTGCGCTTGCTGCAGTTGCTCGAAGGCGCGATCGAGCACGCCCGACTTCGCCCAGCGGCTCATGCGCGTGTAGATCGTGTGCCAGTTGCCAAAACGCTTGGGCAGGCCACGCCATTTGCAGCCGTGTTCGGCGACATACAAGATGGCGTTGAGCACCTGCAGATTCGTGAGACTGACGTTGCCGCGCTGGCGCGGCAGGCAGTGCTCGATCTGCTTGAACTGGGCTACTGTAATCTCCATGCGCTCACTGTTGCAGGAGATGTGCCTCAGCACAATTAGTGTTAACAGGCCCTAATCGAAATAGCTGGCGGACATGCCAAGCCTCTCAGCATGAGCTGCGACAAGCTTCAATGAAAACAACATCGCACCGCAGCCCGACAGCGCCGCTCAAGATTTTGCATATAACCAAATCGTCTTATAAAAACAGATTTTTATGACGACAATTGATTCCACCATGAGCATCAGTCACTACATCAAGGAAATCGGCCGCGGCAGCAAGGGCGCACGCTCTCTGACGCGGGCCCAGGCCTGTGAGCTAATGGGACTGTTGCTCGACGGCCGGGTCAGCGATCTGGAGCTGGGCGGCTTTTGCATCGCCATGCGCTTCAAGGGAGAAAGCGCCGACGAGCTCGCGGGCTTTCTCGATGCCACGCTGCAGCGCCTGCCGGCCTGGCCGCAGGCCGGTGCGGCCGGGCCCGTGGTCGTCATCCCCAGCTACAACGGGGCCCGCAAACTGGCCAATCTCACGCCGCTGCTAGCGGGCCTGCTGGCCCGGCAAGGCCTGGCCGTGCTGGTCCATGGCTGCGATACCGAAAGCCGGCGCATAGGCACGCAGGCGGTCTGGCAGGAGCTGGGCTGGAAGATCATCGAAGGTCCCACGGCGCTGGAGCCCGGCGACATGGCCTGGATGCGGACCCGCCATCTGCTGGCGCCGCTGGAGCGGCTGCTGCAGCTGCGCCGCCAGATGGGTCTGCGCAACCCCGCCCACAGCCTGGTCAAGCTGCTGGACCCCATGCAAGGGCCGGATCTGCAGCGCTCGGGCCTGGTGCTGGCCAGCTATACCCACCCGGCCTATGCCGAGTCCATGGCCCAGACCCTGGCTTTGCGCGGCACCAGCGCCCTGCTGCTGCGCGGCAGCGAGGGCGAGGCCGTGGCTCCGCCCCATAGAGAGCCCGCAAGCATGGGCTTGATCGCGGGCCGGATCTGCTTCGAGCGCGCCGCCATCCGCAGCCAGCTGGCCGGCGACGAGGCCGCGCCCGAGCAGGACCTGGACGCCGCGCAGACGGCCCGGCTGATCGAAGACATGCTGGCCGGCCGCCGCCCCGTGCCCGCGCCGATTGCCGCCCAGGTCGAGCAGATCCTGGCCCTGCATGCGGCCATGCAAAACCCCGGCGAACAGGCCCAGGCGGGTCTGCAGGCGCTGCATCGCAACCCCGATTGAAAAGCACTCCCATGTCCGCCCTTTCCACGAATTCCCGCACCCAAGGCAGTTGCACCCTGGTCGGCGCAGGACCCGGCGATCCGGAACTGCTGACCCTCAAGGCCGCCAAGGCCATCGCGGCCGCCAGCGTGCTGTTTGTGGACGACCTGGTCAGCGATGCCATCGTCGCCCATGCGGCGCCCACGGCGCGCGTCGTCTATGTGGGCAAGCGCGGCGGCTGCAAGAGCACGCCCCAGGCCTTTATCGAAAAGCTGATGATCGCCGCCGTGCGCGACGGCGAGAACGTGGTGCGCCTCAAGGGCGGCGATCCCTTCATCTTCGGCCGCGGCGGCGAGGAGGTCGAGCATCTGCGCGCAGCCGGCATCGAGGTGAGCGTGGTCAACGGCATCACCTCGGGCCTGGCCGGCCTGAGCAGCCTGGGCGCGCCGCTGACCCACCGCGACCGCGCCCATGGCGTGCTCTTCATGACCGGCCATGCCAAGCCCGGCGACAGCGGCCCCGACTGGCGCCAGATCGCCGCGACCGCCCATGCGGCCAAGCTGACCCTGGTGATCTATATGGGCGTCAGCGGCGTGCAGCGCATCAGCGACGAGCTGCTCAGCGGCCTGCCCGGTGACACGCCCGTGGCCGTGATCCAGCACGCCAGCCTGCCCCAGCAGCGCCATGCGCTTACCTGCCTCCAGGACCTGCCGCAGTGCATTGCCGAACACAAGCTGGGCAGCCCCAGCATCATCGTGGTCGGCGACGTGGTGCGCGGCATCGCGGCCTGGCAGACGCAGCCGGGGCAGCGCATCGCGGCCTGAGAGTCCAAATAAAAAGGCCGTAGATGCGGCCTTTTTTACAGTGGCTTGCCCGAAGGGCCTCAGGCATTGGGCGCGATATTCGCGCTGGTCGTGACGCGGATCTGCGCAAAGCGCTCGGCCATGTCCTTGCGCAGCTGCTTGCGGATCAGGGCCGCCTGCCAGCGACGCTTTTCGTCCTCGGTCTGCGGCTGCAGCAGGGGCACGGGCACGGGCTTTTTGTTGTCATCGACGGCCACCATGGTGAAGAAGCAGCTGTTCACATGGCGCACCACCTGGCTGCGGATGTCCTCGGCCACCACCTTGATGCCGATTTCCATCGAAGACTTGCCCGTGTAGTTCACGCTGGCCAGAAAGGTCACCAGCTCGCCCACGTGGATGGGCTGCAGAAACATCACCTGGTCCACGCTCAGCGTCACCACATAACGGCCCGCATAGCGGCTGGCGCAGGCATAGGCAACCTGGTCCAGCTGCTTCAAGATGGCGCCGCCGTGCACATTGCCGGAGAAATTGGCCATGTCGGGCGACATGAGCACGGTCATGCTGAGCTGATGCGATGGGATATTCATGGCCGCGATTCTAGAAATTTGCGGCTCTGGGCGAAAATGGGAACTCTTTTGTCCCCCACGGGGACCCGTATTCAGCGCCGACGCCTGCACGCCGGCCGTTTTTCCTGCTGCTCTCCTGCCGTGAATTCCTCCATGTTTGACGCCATCATCATCGGCGCCGGTGCTGCCGGCCTGTTCTGTGCCGCCCAGGCGGGCCAGCGCGGGCTCAAGGTGCTGCTCATCGACCATGCGGCCAAGGTGGCGGAAAAGATCCGCATCTCGGGCGGCGGCCGCTGCAACTTCACCAACCGGGATCTGGACGTGCGCGCGCCGCACAGGCATTTCGTGGGCCAGAACCCGCAGTTCTGCCGCTCGGCACTGTCGCGCTTCACGCCCACCGACTTCATCGCGCTGATGGACAAGCACGGCATTGCCCACCATGAAAAGCACAAGGGCCAGCTGTTTGCCGACCGCTCGGCCGAGGACATCATCGCCATGCTGCTGGCCGAATGCGCCGATGGCGGCGTCCAGCACTGGCAGCCCTGCCAGGTCAGGAGCATTGACGTTCTGCCCACCGCCTCCGATGCGGACGGCGCCGCAAGCTACCAGATCGAAACCGAGCGCGGCAGGGTCCAGGCCCCAAACCTGGTGATCGCCAGCGGTGGCCTGAGCATTCCCAAGATAGGCGCCAGCGACTTCGGCTACCGCCTGGCCCAGCAGTTCCGGCTGCCGCTGGTGGAGCGCACGCCGGGCCTGGTGCCGCTGACCTTCGATGGCGCGGCCTGGCAACCCTATGCGGAACTGGCAGGCCTGGCCCTGCCCGTGGAAATCAGCACCGGCAGCAAAAAGGAGCGCGTGAGTTTTCACGAAGACCTGCTGTTCACCCACCGCGGCCTTTCGGGCCCGGCCGTGCTGCAGATCTCCAGCTACTGGAAGCCCGGCACGCCGCTGCAGATCAATCTGCTGCCCGGCGTGGACATGACCCAGGTGCTGAGCGAGGCCAAGCTGCACTCGCGCAAGCTGGTCGCCAACGAACTGGCCGCACATCTGCCCGCGCGCCTGGCCGATGCCTGGGTGGCGCGGCAGCCAGAGCTGCAGCGCCCCATCAACGAGGCCGGCGACAAGGCCTTGCTGCGGCTGGCCGAACAGCTCACGCGCTGGGAGATCACGCCCACGGGCACCGAGGGCTATAAAAAAGCCGAGGTCACGCTGGGCGGCGTGGACACCAAGGTTCTGTCCCAGCAGACCATGGAGTGCAAGACCCAGCCCGGCCTGTTCTTCATCGGCGAGGTGGTGGACATCACCGGCTGGCTGGGCGGCTACAACTTCCAGTGGGCCTGGGCCAGCGCCCATGCCTGTGCCCAGGCCATGGCCGAAAAGCAGTCAAACTTGTCTTAAGCGACCGCAAACAAGGCGATATCCGCCATGAAAAAAGGATGGCCCAGCCATCCTTTTTTGTGTCTGCTCCCTGGAGCAGCCTCTGAAATCAGGCAGAGAACTCCTGGCCTTCATAGTGCTCCGGCACTTTGAGCTGCCCCGAGGCGATGGCGGTTGACGCCCTGGCCACGCGCTCGCGCGCACCGGCCGCCACTGCCTGGCCCATGGTAAGGCGTACGGCAGCGGGGTCACTCAGACCGATCTTGCGAATACCCGGGCCGGGCGTGCCGCGCTCCTGCATGTCCTTGACGGCCAGAAACGCGCCAATGCCCACATCGGCCCAGGCGGAAGCGATGAACACCTGCGGGTCCACCGTGGTCCAGTCGATCACATTGCCGATCTGGCGCGCGCCCGTCTCGCGGCAGGCCTGGGTCACGCCATCGCGGCCGGAGTTGAGCATGGTGAAGATCACATCGGCACC
>JAFAIY010000157.1 GCA_019236485.1 Comamonas sp.
TGATCACGCTGCGCCAGGCTGCGGAATAGGGCTAGGGCCCTGGAACAGGCGCGCGCTTGCAAAGTCCACAAAGGCGCGCACCTTGGGCGAGAGCTGGCGGCTGGACGGCCACAGCGCGGAGAACTGGCCGCTATGCGTGAGCTGCTCCGCCAGCACCTGCTGCAGTTCGCCGTGCGCCAGCGCGTCGCGGGCCAGAAAGTCCGGCATATAGGCCAGGCCCATGCCGGCGACGGCCGCGCCCAGCATGGCTTCCATATTGTTGCAGACCAGGGCGATGGGCATGGCCGGCAGGCCGGGCAGAACCCATTCCTCGAGCTTGCCGCTGCTCAGGAAGCGGTAGCGCAGGCTGGTGTGCCGGGCCAGGTCGGCCGGCGTGCACGGCACGCCGCGTGCGGCCAGATAGGCCGGCGAGGCCGCGAGAATGAAGCGGAACGGACCGAGCCGGCGTGCCACCAGGCGCGAGTCGGCCAGATCGCCGCTGCGTATGACCACGTCGAGGCCGGCCTCGACGACGTCGACCAGGTGGTCGTTGAAGTCCAGGTCCAGCTCCACCTCGGGGTAGCGGGCCTGGAACTCGGGCAGCACCGGCAGCAGAAAGCGGTAGCCTATGGTGGGCAGGCTTATGCGCAGCCGGCCGCGCGGCGCTTCGGCGGCGGCCTGCATGGCGGCGCGCGCATCGTGCAGCTCGTCGAGGATGCGCCGGCAGCGTTCATGGAACAGTGCGCCTTCCTGCGTGAGGCGCACCTGGCGCGTGGTGCGCTGGAACAGGCGCAGCCCGAGCTGCTGCTCCAGCCGCGCCACGTTCTTGCCCACGGCCGAGGCCGAAATGCCCAGCGCCCGGCCGGCCTCGGCAAAGCTCAGAAGATCGGCGGCGCGCACAAAGGACTCAAGTCCGCTGAAGCTGTCCATGGTGATTGGCAACCTTGGGTTGGGAGTGTTGGGAAGATTGATGCTATTCTCGTTTGATTGGAGCGCTTTTATCGTTCATACCTGCTTCGCTCATCCGGGCTGGCTTGTTTTTCGATAGCACTCCATGTCTTCCTCCACTTCCTCATCCCGCGCGCCTGCGGCCACCCATCTTTCCGCCACACGCGCCTCGCCCGTCTGGGTGCTGCTGTCGGTCTGCCTGGCCGCGCTGGCCATGCCGCTGAGCTTCACGGGGCCGGCCGTGGCGCTGCCCGCGCTGCGCGAAGCCCTGGGCGGCGGCCCGCTGGCGCTGAACTGGGTCACCAATGCCTTCATGCTGAGTTTTGGTGCCACGCTGATGGCGGCCGGCGCGCTGGCCGACGTCCATGGCCGGCGACGCGTGTTCCTCTGGGGGCTGGCCATTGTCGGTGCTAGTGCGCTGGCCCAGGCCTGTCTGCGGGGCCAGGGCGCCATTCTCGGCTTCGATCTGCTGCGCGCCCTGCAGGGTCTGGGTGCGGCGGCGGCGCTGGCCGCGGGCACGGCGGGCCTGGCCCAGGTCTATGACGCCGGTCAGCGCACCCGGGCTTTCAGCCTCGTGGGTACATCTTTTGGCGTGGGTCTGGCCTTCGGGCCGCTGCTGTCGGGCTGGCTGCTGGGGGCCGTGGGCTGGCGCGGCGTGGTGCTCAGCGCCGGTGCCGTGGCGCTGGCCGCGCTGCTGCTGGGGCGGCGTTGCATGCCGGAGTCGCGCAATCCGCAGGCGCAGCGGCTGGATGTGCCGGGCGCGCTGCTGTTCACGCTGGCGCTGGCCCTGCTGACCTGGGGCGTGCTGCAGGCACCCGACGCCGGCTGGGCGCAGGCGCGCACGCTGCTGCCGCTGGCGGCGGCCCTGCTGGCAGCGGCGGCCTTTGTGCGCGTCGAGCGCCGCAGTCCCCAGCCCATGCTGGACCTGTCGCTGTTCCGCTATCCGCGCTTTGTCGGCGTGCAGCTGCTGGCTGCGGCGCCGGCCTACGCCTTTGTCGTGCTGCTGGTGCTGCTGCCCCTGCGTTTCATAGGCGTGGAAGGCATGGCGCCGCTGGAGGCCGGGCGGCTGATGTTCGTGCTGTCGCTGCCCATGCTGTTCGTGCCGCTGCTGGCGGGCTGGCTCACACGCTGGCTTTCGGCTGCTTTGCTCTGTGCAGCGGGGCTGCTGGTCTGTGCCGCGGGCCTGCTGTGGCTGGGCCGCTGTGCGCCGGGTGCGGGCCTGGCGCAGCTGGGGGCGCCGCTGGCATTGATAGGTCTGGGCATAGGCCTGCCCTGGGGACTGATGGACGGACTGGCCGTGAGCGTGGTGCCGCGCGAGCGCGCCGGCATGGCCACGGGCATCTTCAGCACGGTGCGCGTGGCGGGCGAGGGTGTTGCGCTGGCCGTGGTGGGCGCGGCTCTGGCGGCGCTGCTGGCGCGCGAGCTGGCGCTGGTCTCGCCATCCCAGGTGATGGGCCATGCGGAGGCCGCGCAGCTGCTGGTGACCGGCAATATGGACGGCGCCCTGGGGCTGCTGCCAGGGACCGCCACGGCGCAGGTGCTTCAGGCCTATGGTCTGGCCTTCTCCACGCTGCTGGATCTGCTGGCCGGCATCACGCTGGTGACGGCGGTCAGCGTGTTTGCGTTCCTGCGTGCGGGTGCGGACATGCCGCATGCTTGACAATCGAGGCTGACTTGCAAAGCCGCTACACATGCAGATTGAAGAAAAGCCCCCGTTTGACACGCCCTATGAATGGATAGGCGGTGAAGAAAAGGTCCAGCAGCTGGTCGCCCGCTTCTATGACCTCATGGATCTGGAGCCCGGCTACAAGGAGCTGCGCGCGGCCCACGGCAGCACGCTGGACGATGCGCGCCAGAAGCTGTTCTGGTTTCTCTGTGGCTGGCTGGGCGGGCCCGACCATTACCAGGACCGCTTCGGCCATCCGCGCCTGCGCATGCGCCACATGCCGTTCTCCATAGGCATCCAGGAGCGCGACCAGTGGGTGGCCTGCATGGACCAGGCCATGGCCGAGACCGAGGTGCCCGAGGCGCTGCGCACCCGGCTCAAGGCCAGCTTCATGAACACCGCCGACTGGATGCGCAACCGCGGCGTGTGATACGGCGGCGCGGAATTTTGATTCGTCAAATTTCCTTCATGCCTTTGTAAACCGCGCTGCCGACACTGCCTGCACTTAAACAAGCAGGGAGTGAGCATGCAGGACAGAGATTTGCCCGGCGCAAAGTTGCGCGCCGGTGGTTATGCATTGGCGCTGCGGCAACGCCGCCATGTGTTGGCGGCCCTGGGCTGCGCGGCATTGCTGGCGGCCTGCGGCGGCAGCGACAGCCCCGTCTCCTCGGCATACAGCCAGCCGGCTACGGCGACCCTGGCCGTGCTGGAAACCACGGACCTGCACTTCAATGTGCGCAGCTACGACTATTTCAAACTGGCCGAAGACAAGAGCTATGGCTTCGAGCGCACGGCCACGCTGATCCGCGCGGCGCGCCAGGAGTTCGGCAACACGCTGCTGGTGGACAACGGCGACACCATCCAGGGCACGGCCCTGGCCGACTACGAGGCCGAGGTCAAGCCCATACCCTGCACGCAGCAGCTGTCCATGTTCAAGGCCATGGCCGCGCTGAGCTTTGATGCGGGCACGCTGGGCAATCACGAGTTCAACTACGGTCTGCCGTTCCTGAACCAGGTGCTGGGCGGTGGCATGCAGGTCGATGGCGTCGACCCCAGCCAGAAATGTGTGGGCAGCGGCTATCCGGCCGTGCTGGCCAATGTCTACAGCAGCCAGACCCAGAAGCCCCTGGTCCAGCCCTATGTGCTGCTGCAGCGGACCATGGTGGCCAAGGGCAGCGACGGCAAGGAGGTCAAGCTGCCGATCAAGATCGGCGTGATCGGCTTCACCACGCCGGGCATCATGAACTGGGACAAGCGCTATCTCGAAGGCAAGGTCTATACCGAAGGCGCGGTGGAAGCGGCGCGCAAATATGTGCCCGAGCTGCGCGCCAAGGGCGCCGATGTGGTCGTGGCCCTGCTGCACGGCGGCATGGACGGCGCCGCCTACTCGGCCACCATGGAGAACCCGGGCCTGTATCTGTCCAAGGTGGCAGGCATAGACGCCATGGTCATGGGCCACCAGCACAGCGTCTTCCCCGATCTGTCGGCCAAGCCGGCCTTCAGCCAGAGCGGCGTGGACAACAAGGCCGGCACCGTCAACGGCGTGCCCGCCGTCATGGCCAGCTCCTGGGGCAAGGCCCTGGGCGTGATCCAGCTGCCGCTCAAATGGGATGGCAAGCAGTGGAGCGTGGACAAGAGCGGCAGCAAGAGCGAGCTGCGCAATATCCAGAGCAAGGACGCCGCGGGCGCCACGGTGTTCGTGAATGCCGACCCGGCGATCGCGCCGCTGATAGAGACCCAGCACCAGGCGGCCATCAGCTATGTGAAGACCCCGATAGGCAGCACCGACTTCCGCATGAGCACGCTGTTTGCAGATGTGGGCGACCCGGGCGCCATCCAGATCGTGAACCAGGCCCAGCAAAGCTATGTGGCCAGCTATGTCCGCTCCAATCTGCCGCAGTATGCAAGCCTGCCGGTGCTGTCCGTGAGCGCGCCGTTCAAATCGGGCTTCCAGGGCGGCAAGGACTTCACCGATGTGGCGGCCGGTCCCCTGGCCATCTACAACGCGGCCGACCTCTATCTGTATCCCAACACCGTGTATGCGGTGAAGGTCAACGGCGCCGACGTCAAGGATTGGCTGGAGGCCGCGGCCAAGCGCTTCAACCAGATCGATGTCAGCAAGACGGCCGAGCAGCCGCTGATCAGCAGCTTCCCCGGCTACAACTTTGACATGTTCACCACGGCCGATGTGCAGTACGAGATCGATGTGACCCAGCCCCTGGGCAGCCGTATCAAAAATCTCAGCTATCTGGGCCAGCCCATGGACCCGGCGCAGGAGTTCGTGATCGCGACCAACAACTACCGCGCCACCAGCGGAGCCAGCTTCATTCCCAAGCTCAACGGCTCGTCCACCATCTGGGCCTCGCCCGATGCTAACCGCGACGTGGTGATCGAGTATGTGCGCAAGAACCCGCTGATCACGCGTGCGGCCAATGGCTCGGCCAAGAGCTGGCGTTTCACCAAGGTGGCGACGGCCGGCCCCGTGGTGTTCAGCTCCGGCGTCGATGCCTTGAGCGTGGCCCAGGCCGCGGGCCTGAACGGCATCTCCGTGCTGGCCGTCGATGACGGCTCCGGCAAGGGCATGAGCAAGTACCAGATCGATCTGTCCCAGTAAGCCCGGTCTGGACCCGACCCGCCGCGGCCCGATGGCTGCGGCGGGTTTTTTCATGCGGCTGGCTATGATGGGGAATTCATTGGGAGGTTCTGATGGGATATATCGCGCTGCTGGTGCTTGTGCTGCTTGTGATCTGGGCGGTTGCCGTCTACAACCGGCTGCGCACGCACAGAAACCAGGTGGAAAACGCATTCGCGCAAATCGATGTGCAGCTCAAGCGCCGCCACGATCTGATCCCGAATCTGGTCGAGGTCGCGCGTGGCTATATGCAGCATGAGGCGCAGACGCTGGAAGCCGTGATCCGGGCGCGCGGCGAGGCCGTGAGCGCGGCCGACCGGGCCCGCCAGTCACCGGGCAGGGCTCAGGCCATGGGCGCACTCATGGCGGCCGAGCAGGCGCTGGGCGGCCAGGTGGGGAAGTTGATGGCTCTGGCCGAGGCCTATCCCACGCTCAAGGCCGATGCGCGCATGCAGCAGCTCAGCGAGGAGATCACCAGCACCGAAAACCGCATCGGCTTTGCGCGCCAGGCCTATAACGACCAGGTGCTGGACTTCAACAACCAGACAGGGCTGTTT
>JAFAIY010000160.1 GCA_019236485.1 Comamonas sp.
CGGGTCAGCCGCTCGGACAGATGGGGTAGCAGCAGGGTCAGGGCGAACAGAGCCACCAGAGCCAATGCCAGCCAGCGGCCGTACTGGTTGGCAGCGACCACCCAAGCACCGCCGGCTGCGGCCAGAGACGCAACTACCGCGAAGGTCAGCGCCATGCCCGCCAGCAGCAGCAGGCCACTGCGCATGAACGGCTGGCTCGCGCGGGAAAACACAAAGGGCAGCACGGGCAGGATGCAGGGACTGACAATGGTCAGCACGCCGCCCAGGTAGGCAAGGACGATCAGCAGCATGGCTTTTACCTGTGTCTCGCAGTTCAGGCCGGCTTCTGCGTGAAGCTTAATGACAGGCCGTTGATGCAGTAGCGAAGTCCTGTCGGCGGCGGTCCGTCGTCGAAGACGTGGCCCAGGTGGCCGCCGCAGCGCCGGCAGTGGACTTCGACACGCACCATGCCGTAGCTTCGGTCCTGGCGGGTCGCGACAGCGTTGTCCAGCGGTTTCCAGAAACTGGGCCAGCCTGTGCCGCTGTCGAACTTGGTGGAGGATGCGAACAACGGCAGCGCACAGCCGGCGCAGGAGAACGTCCCTGTGCGATGCTCGGTGTTGAGCGGGCTGCTGCCCGGACGCTCCGTCCCCTCCTGACGCAGCACCGCATATTGCTGTGGGCTGAGCCGTGCTCTCCACTGTGCATCGGTATAGCTGACCTCGAAGGACTCGACCGCCGCTGCGGCGCGGCGGTGGAATATTCCGGAAGTGAGCGCAGCGGCGGAAGCGGCTGCGCCCAGGATTAGGTGGCGTCGGGTTGTCATGGCAGCGGTTCCCTGGATTCCATGCGACCAGATTACGGAGGCCTGATCTCTAAGTCCTCACGTAAAGCTAAAAAATTTGTGATAACTGTTGGTGAAGATCCAATCGAATTGGGCATTGGAGGTGCGCGAAGCATGCTCTTATCTTCCTCTGACCAACCAATCAAAAGCGCGGCATGCTCCAATTGCCATAGCAGGCGCTCCGCCACACTCAAGGCGGGCAATCGCCGATGTGGGAACAATGAGGGCCTTGAAACGATATAAACTGTATATACCGTTTTTTTAGAAAGCATCACCATGCCCGCAAGCCGCAAAGCCGCCTCGACTTCAACCCCTGCACCCGCACCCGCACCCGCCAAGGAAGCTAAACCCAAGAAGCCGAAACTGGTGCGCGACAGTTTTACCTGCCCTAAGGATGAGTACGCCGCCATTGATGTGCTGAAAGTGCGGGCGGCCCAGCAAGGGCATGTCGTGAAGAAGAGCGAACTGCTGAGGGCAGGACTGAAGCTGCTGGCAGGTTTGGAGGGTGAGCAGCTGCTGGCTGCACTTCAGGCGGTTCCGTCCATCAAGACCGGGCGTCCCGCCAAGGCAGAGGAAACGCCTGCCAGCCCATCAGCGCCATCAGCGCCAGCACCTGCAGAGCGCCCAGCTAAAGCCAAAAAGACGGCCAAGTCCGCCTGACACCATGGACTTATGTGGCCCGAGCCCGGGCCACGGCCGGATCAGAAGTGATACTGGATCCAACGGCAAACCGTGTGCTGCATTACAGCGGGATCGAATTTTTTCGGTTGGAAGCTGCTGGCCAGCTCTTCGATGTCGTGCAGGGCTGAAGCCCGTTGCATGCACAGATCCTGCGCTAGCTTCTGTCCACGCTGCTGCAAGACACAGGCCTCTGCGTCGTCGTGCTCCCGCAGCAGAAACGCAAGCTCATTGAGCCTCTGGCGAAAAGCCCAGTCCTGCGAGTGCCCATGTTCCAGAGTGAATCGGATGGAGCGGCACATTTCCAGAAGTTCAATGTGCTGAGCATCCAGCAATGGATCTTTCACGCTCATAAGGACGGACCAGCGCGGGATGAGAGTCATTGCTTCACACCTTCGGTCATCTCGGGAGCCGATTATCTCAAGGGCACTACGAACACTGCCAAATGACTGTTACCGGCTGCAACTCCGCTTTCGCGGGAGCTGCTGCCTGTCTATCGAGCCATAGCTTATCGTTCGCCTGGTGTGCCGTTGACAGCGCAACCATGTCGCGGCCCGTGGCCTTGGCGCTGTACAGGGCTTCATCGGCCGCACGGATGACGGCGCACACATCTACATCCCACTGCGGTGTCCAGCTTGCCGCTCCTATGCTCACGGTGACGTGACCGTGCTCGCTGCCTACATGCTCGATTGCCAGGTTTACGATGGCCGCGCGGATACGTTCGGCCATGGAGGCCGCGCCTTCCGGCGAGGTGTCGGGCAGGACCACGATGAATTCCTCGCCGCCATAGCGTGCGGCACTGTCCACGGGGCGGCGGATATTCTCGCCAATGCATTTTGCGACGGCCGCCAGTGCATCGTCGCCGGCCTGGTGACCATAGGTGTCGTTGTAGACCTTGAACCTGTCGATATCGACGAACAGCAAGGAGAACACGCTGCGGTTGCGCCTGGCCCGGCGCCATTCCTGGTTCAGGATCTCGTCCAGGGTGCGGCGGTTGTTGAGCCCGGTCAGCCCGTCGGTGCGCGCCAGCATGGCAAGCTCAGCCTCCGCGCGCATCCGGCGCCGCAGCTGCCCCCCGAACGCAAAGCACAGGCCTATGCAGGCCGTGGCGAGAGCGCCCATGACGGCGGCGATGATCAGCGCACGATGCCACCAGAGCGCATAGATATCGGTGGTGTGATCCATGGCATCCGGCTGGCTCTGATACAGGACCACCGCGCAGATCGCTGCCATCGCTAGTGCGAGCGCTACCCCGGCCGCTACTATGGCATTAGACGCTATGGGGCCGCGGGAATCCCGCCTGAACGAGAACCGGCGAAGCGAATGCGTATTGTTGCTGTCGTTCACAGTTCCCACCATTTTCAGTGTGCTCTGCTCACCAAGACGCCCGAAGCCTCATCAACCCCCTCACTCGCCATGCGTACTTGAAGCAGCGTTTGGCGCAGAGGTTTCGTCATTGGGTGCCGGCGATAAGGGCGGATGCTTGCAGTAGGGGCCAGTCGCCACCGTTTCGGTGCTGCTGGTGCATAGACACCTCACGGGGCAGCAATCCGCACCCTTGCTGCCTGGGGAATACAAGCTATCTGCAAGATGTGACGAGCTGATGACAGTCTCAATGTGAGGGGGCCGCAGGGCAGAATCTACTCCAGCCACATGGGGCGTAATTTCATCAATGCGGCTCAATCAATGAGCCGCATTTGATGAATGACCGCTCAGCCAATGCGTCGGATGACGCACTGTGTGAGTTCTGATGCTGAAAGGGTTTGCGAGACAGGTATCCGCCTTGGGGCGGAAACCGCTGGCCCTTTGGTGCAGCAACTAGCTAAACAAGAAGGCATTTTCTTGCAACGGCGTCTGAGGCCGGTGGCAGCATCGGTGGGGGAGGAGCGGCCTATCAGTACATACCGTCCTTGGGCATGGAGTCTTTCGACATGCTGTCTTTACCCATGGAGTCCTTGCTCATGCCGTTCTTGCCCATGTGATCCATGGAGGATTTGCCGCTCTTTTTGGTGGCAGCGGCTTCCTTGCCCATGCCCTTGTTCATGCCCATGGCATCTTTGTGTTTGGCGTCCTGGTCCGTGGTGGACTTCTCCATGCTCATGGAGTCCTTGCTCATGGGGTCCTGAGCCATCGATTCGGCTGCCAAGACCGTGGTCGCACCTAGAGCGAGGAGGCACATGGAGAGCGCGGTGGTGATGAATGAGGTTTTCATATTGCTGCTTCCTTGGTTGAAGTGGGAAAAATGCGGCGGATGCCGCGACGGGAATCAAGCGGTCCATGGTTTCAACTGCCGCCGAACCAGTTGTAGCCCTGGTCTTCCCAGTAGCCGCGGTTGAAGGTGTTGCTTACAAAAATGGCTTGGATGTGCTTGGGGTTCTTGTAGCCCAGCTTGGTGGGCATGCGCAGCTTCATCGGAAAGCCGTACTTGGGTGGCAAAGGCCGCCCGTCCCAGTCGAGTGCCAGCAAGGTCTGTGGGTGCAGGGCCGTGGCCATGTCGATGCTGGTGTAGTAGTCATCGATACACCGAAAGCCCACGTAGCGTGCGCTGAGATCGGCGCCAACGGCACGCAGAAAATCCCCGAAGCGCGGGCCGCCCCATTTGCCTATGGCACTCCAGCCTTCCACGCAGATATGGCGCGTGACCTGGCTGTACTGAGGCAAGTTGCGCAGCTCGCTCAGCGTCCAGCGGTGCTTGTCGGCCACGAGTCCGGCGACCTCCAGCTGAAAGCGGGCCCCGTCGACCTGGGGTGCCTCGGTTTCTTCGTAGAAGGCATTGAACGGAAAGGGCCGGGTGATCATCGACTCGGGATAGGTCGGTGCAAGGCGCGAGGAGTCGAACAGCCAGCCCTGCACCCTGTCGTTGAAGCGCGAGATGCGCGCCAGCGCCGCTTCTGCGGTGGCGTTGTCGTCGATGCTGCAGCCGCTCAGCAGGCCTAAGCCGCCCAGCGTGAGGCCGCGCTGCAGAAACTGCCGGCGTGAGGCCTGCGGGAGATGTTTGACCAGCAATCTGCCTGCTTCGGCGACCACGGCCTCGGCGTTGTCCTGATGCCAGATTGAGGTGTTCATGGGCTCTCCTCGGTGGTCTGGCGCAGAGTGGCGCGGCCCAGCAGCATCACCAGCAGCGAGCGCGGAACCAGCATGACCATGAGAATGTGCACGATCACGAAACAGATGATTGCGACCATGCAGAAGAAGTGGATGCGCCTGGCCATCTCATAGCCGCCAAGAAGTTCGCGCAGCAGCGGAAACTGGACC
>JAFAIY010000188.1 GCA_019236485.1 Comamonas sp.
GCCCAGTCCTTGACGTAATAGGGCTGAAGGTAAAAGCGCGACGCGCCCAGCCGGAACAGGGCCAGGTTATCGTCCGACCATTCGAGCACGCAGCCCAGCGCCTGGTAGAAGTCCTTGGAAAGCGCGAAGTCTCGGGCGGGAACAAAGCCGCGCAGATCGCTGGCGTGAAGATCTATCACTCGACTCTCCTTGGGTGCAAGTGGCGCCAGGAACAGCCGTCAGTTGCCCGGGGCGTATTGGTCAAAGACTTCCTGCCCTGTCATCTTGCGGGTCTCGTTCCTGAACTCGTAGTACGCAGGCTTCTCGTCGATAAAGATCTCGTCGGCCAGCTTGAACGGCTGGTCCTGGAACAGTCCTAGCGTCAGCACATATTCATTGGCCGGCAGCAGGTGATAGAACAGATGCGTGCCGCACCTGGCGCAGAAGCCGCGCTCGGCCCAGTCGGACGAGCGGTAGACGGCGGGCGTCTCGCCCTGGAACTGCACGTCAGAGCCGCAGTGGACCGAGAACATGGGGCCGCCCGTCCAGCGCCGGCAGGTGCTGCAGTGGCACAGGCCGGCCTCGTGTTGATCCTGGGTCGTGACTTCGATCGCTCCGCACAGACAACTGCCCTTCATGCTGATCTCCTCATCTAGGGTGGTTCACTGGATTTCACCAAGCCTTGAAAATGATAGCGGTCTGCTTTTGTCCGGCAAGGCTCAAGCCGGCAGCAAATATCTGAGAATGGCTTTTTGCACGGCAAGCAGCAGCATTTTCTGCCGGTAGCCGACAAAGCCCGGGTACTGCAGCGGGTCGACCAGCAGTTCGCGGCCGAGGCCGAAAGGCGGGGTCGGCAGCAGCGCCGGCGACCCCATATGCGCGAGGTGTGGGGCATCGAGCGCGGTCGCGCCGGCCTCCGCGCCGCCGGGCCAGCCATCGGTGATGACCACATCAGCATGTGCGGGGGCGGTGGTGCTGAAGCGGACCGGCAGCCCGGCATCGTGATGGCGTTCGTCGCAGACCTGGATGAGCGTGAAGCCGAGCACGGCGGCCAGCTCATGCCAGGAGCGAAAGACATTGGTGGTCGGACCCCAGAGGCAGATCGTGGCGGTGTTCAGGGGCTTGATGTTGCGGTCTATATAGCAGGCGTCCGTGAGCACCTCGCAGGGATGGCCGCGGCCCGACATGGCATTGATCACGGGGCGGGAGCTGGCCGCGGCAAAGGCCGCCAGCCTGTCATGGTCGGATTCGCGGACCACGTACGCCGCATAGAAGGGGTCGAGATAGCCGGCCAGATCTGCGACGCGTTCGGCGGTCTTGAGCAGATTGGGCAGCTCGGTGAACCCCAGACCCAGCTCCCGGAATGCCTGGATGAAGCTGGTGCGGGTGCGTATGCCATTGCCCTCGAAGGACCAGGCCACCGTGCCCCGGAGTGCCGGATCGGGCGTGTCTACCAGCGACCAGATGGTCGCCACGTCGCTGGCGCTGAGATCGGAGAGATGGATAAGCTTCATCTGGGTCAATGCTGTTGGCTGGAGCGATTCTGGGGCCAGGGCTGGCAGGCCCGCCGCAATCCGTCTGTAGCCGATCTATACCGCATTCTTATGGCATTTGCGCGACGGGCCGCTGCAGCACCAGCAGATAGGCGGCCTTGTGGCCATGGAAGCCATGGGACTGGAAGCCCACGCTGTGCGCGAGTTTCTCCACGCCGGAGCGAGGCTGGAAATGCGGGTCGAACACCAGCTCGGCCACGGCCAGCAGACCGCCGGGCTTGAGACTCTGGAACAGATCGGCCAGCGCCGCCCGGCGGTCCGGAATCTCGCCGAGCACGGCCGCTATCACCGCGCGGTCGTGCTGGCCGGGCGCCAGCTGGCCCTGGCCCAGGGCTGCGGCCTGGGTCCGGATCTGGTCCAGCCCTTCGGCCTCGGCCTTGGTTTGCACCAGCTCCAGCATCGCGGGCTGCAGGTCCAGGGCCAGAACCCGGCCCTGCGGGCCGACGGCGCGGGCCAGCGGCAGGGTGACGCGTCCC
>JAFAIY010000216.1 GCA_019236485.1 Comamonas sp.
GCGGGCGTGAAGAGCCCGTTTGCGCTGGTGCAGGAAATCCGCCAGTGGTTCGACGGCCCGCTGGCCCTGTCGGGCTCCATCGCCTCGGGCGGCGCGATTCTGGCGGCCCAGGCCATGGGCGCGGACTTTGCCTATATCGGCTCGGCCTTCATCGCCACCCACGAGGCGCGTGCCGTGGATGCCTACAAGCAGGCCATCGTGGAGAGCAGCTCCGACGACATCATCTACAGCAATCTGTTCACCGGCGTGCACGGCAACTATCTGGCGCCGTCGATACGCGCGGCCGGCCTGGATCCTGAAAATCTGCCCGAGTCCGATCCCAGCAAGATGAACTTTGCCGGCGGTGGCGCGCAAAAAGCCTGGAAGGACATCTGGGGCTGCGGCCAGGGCATAGGCGCCATCGACAAGGTGCAGCCCACGGCGGAGCTGGTGGACCGCCTCAAGCGCGAATACGCGGAGGTCAGGACCCGCCTGCTGGCGGCCTGATCGCAACGAGCCAGCACAGACGGCGCCTCAGGGCGCCGTTTTTTTATTGCCGGCCGCGTTCTTGATATAGCTCAAGAGCGCAGCCGTGTCAGGAGAGTACGGTTCGTTTGCGGCGCATTTGATGCGCGTCAATGTCGTCCGAGTCCTGCAAGCGGCTTTGCGCGATGAAGTCATGATGATCGTCAAAAGAAGAGTAAGATTATTTTAATTTCAGTAAATACTGAAAATTAAGAAATGACTAGTACTTCGTCCACCGCTGCTGCCACCGCCTCCGGCCAGGCCCAGAACCCCATGAGCGAGCTGATCCGTCGTCCCGGGGCCGGCGCCCTGTGGCAGGTGCTGGCGGCGCTGGTCTGGCTGCCCCAGGCGGGCCTGCTGGCCCTGGCCGTGCAGTCCATGGCGGATGGGGCGGGCGTGGCCGGGGTCTGGCCCATGGCCGCGGGCGTGCTGGGGCTGGGCCTGATGCGCGCCTGGTGCGATGGCCATGGCGGCTTGCAGGCCAATCGCGCGGCGCGCGACCAGCTCAGCAGCCTGCGCGTGCAGGTGGTGCGGGCGCTGGCCCAGGCTTCGCCGCTGGACCGCGCGCGCGCTGCGTCGGGCCAGGCCGCCAGCGCGGTGGCCGAGCAGGCCGAGGCCATTGTTCCCTGGCTGGCCCGCTACCAGAGCGCCATGTGGCGCGTACGCATTCTGCCGCTGGCCATAGTCGCGGCCGTGGCCAGCCAGTCCTGGCTGGCGGCCCTGATCCTGCTCGTGGCCGCGCCGCTGATTCCGCTGTTCATGGCGATCGTGGGCTGGCGCGCCAAGGCCGCCAGCGAGGAGCAGATGCTGGGGCTGGGCCATATGAACGCATTCCTGCTCGACCGCCTGCGCGGCCTGAGCACGCTGCGCGCGCTGCAGGCCGTGGATCTGACGGCCCAGCGCCTGCGCAGCCATGCCGAGAGCCTGCGCACACGCACCATGCGCGTGCTGCGCATCGCCTTTCTTTCCTCGGCCGTGCTGGAGCTGTTCTCGGCTCTGGGCGTGGCCATGGTGGCCGTCTACATAGGCTTTCATCTGCTGGGCACGCTGTCCTTTGGCGCCTGGGGCGGCAAGCTGGGCCTGGGCCAGGCCATGTTCGTACTGCTGCTGGCGCCCGCGTTCTTCGAGCCGCTGCGCGATCTGTCCGCGGTCTGGCACGACCGCGCTGCGGGCGAGGCCGCACTCGGGACCTTGCAGCAGCTGCAGCAGCAGGCCAGACCCATGCTGGGCGATGCCGCAGCGCTCGCGGAAGATCGGCAGCCCGCTCAGGCCCTGTCGCTCGCTGTTGCCGATCTTGAGGTGCGGGCGCCGGGCGCGCAAACCCGGCTGGCACCGGTATCGCTGCAGGTACAACCCGGCGAGCATGTCGCGCTGTGGAGCCCCAGCGGCAGCGGCAAGTCCGTGTTGCTGGCCCAGCTCGCGGGATTGCTGCCGGTGCTTCAGGGCGAGATCCGCATCGGCGACCGCGTGTTGGACGAGCAAAGCGCGGCCGAGCTGCGCGGCCGCATGGCCTGGATGGGCCAGCAGCCCCATGTGTTTGCGGGATCGGCGGCGCGCAATATCGGCCTGGGTCGCGAGCTGGCGGCAGAACAGATTGCGGATGCCACCGCCCAGGCGGCGCTGGACCAGGTGCTGGCCCAGAGGCCGGCCATGAGCCTGGGCGAGGGCGGAGCCGGCCTGTCGGGCGGCGAGGTGGTGCGGCTGGCGCTGGCGCGGCTGGCGCTCAAGCCAGAGGCGGGGCTGATGCTGGTCGACGAGCCCACGGCTCATCTGGACCCGGAGACCGCCGCCCAGGTCGCAGCGGCGCTGCAGCGCATTGCCAAGGGCCGCACTCTGCTGGTGGCCACCCATGATGCGCAGCTGGCCGCGCACATGGACCGCGTGATCGAGCTGCCATTACTGGACGATATCTGCCATCCGGCGCCCGAGCCCTGCGAGGTGAGCGCATGAGCCGCAATCTGCAGGCCCTGGGCCAGGTCATGCGCGAACTCGGCCGCATGGCGCCGCGCCAGCTGTGGCTGGGCGGCGCCGCACTGGCGGCTTTGACGGTGCTGATGGGCATGGCCTTGCTGGGCCTGTCGGGCTGGTTCATCACGGCCACGGCGCTGGCCGGGCTGGTGCCGGCCACGGCTCTGGTGTTCGATGTGTTCATGCCTTCGGCCGGCATCCGCCTGCTGGCCGTGGGGCGCACCGGTGCGCGCTATGCCGAGCGCCTGGTGACCCACGATGCCACGCTGGCCGTGCTGGCCGCGCTGCGTGAAAGACTGTTCCGCAGCTGGGCCAGGCCGCAGGCCGCGCGCCTGCTGCTGCAGCGTCCGGCGCGCGTGCTGCAGCGCCTGACCTCGGATGTCGATGCTCTGGACAGCCTCTATCTGCGCCTGCTGGTGCCGGCGGTTTCGGCTCTGGGGGCCGCCTTGCTGCTGGCCCTGGCCTATGGCTGGATGCGCTGGTGGCTGGGCCTGCTGGCCTTGCTCTGGCTGCTGCTGGCGGGCTGGGGGATTGCGCTCTGGCTGGGTCTGCGCAGCCGCCAAAGCGCGCTGCGCCGTGCCATGGCCCTGGAGGCCTTGCGCATACAGGCCGTGGATCTGGTCGCGGGCCAGACCGATTTGCTGATGGCTGGAAGACTGCCGGCCCAGATGCAGCAGCTGCTGCGCAGCGATGCGCGCGGTGCCGCCGCCGACGCCCGGCTTTACCGACTGGAAGCCGCTGCAACCAAGGCCTACGGTGCGGTGTCTGCTATTACTTTGAGTAGTGCCGTGATCCTGACGGCCTGGCTGGTGGAGCAGCGCAGCATGGGCGCGCCCGCGGCCGCTCTCGGCATTCTGCTGGCGCTATCGGCCATGGAGCCGTTTGCGGCCCTGCGCCGCGGCGCGGCCGAGGCCGGGCGCACTTGGCTGGCCGTGCGCCGCCTGGGGCCGGCCCTGGTCGCCGAGGCGGTTCAGGAGCCGCAGCCGGCCCGACCTGCGAAGGCTGCCGTGGAACTGCGCGCCGTGCGGCTGCGCCAGCTCGGGCCTGTGAGCCTGAAGCTGCATGCCGGCGAGCGCGTGCTGCTGATGGGGGCCAGCGGCGCAGGCAAGACCACGCTGCTCAACGCGATCGCGGGCGAGCTGCCCCTGCAGTCGGGCGAGCTGCTGGCCCAGCGCTGCAGCTGGATGACCCAGAGATGCGAGCTGTTCCAGGACAGCCTGCGCGACAACCTGCGCCTGGCCGACCCGCAGGCCGGCGACGAGCAGCTGTGGGCCGCGCTGGCGGCAGCGGGCCTCAAGGCCGACGTCATGGCCATGCCACAGGGGCTGGACACCATGCTGGGTGAGGGCGGCCTGGGCCTGTCTGGCGGACAGGCACGGCGGCTGGCGCTGGCGCGGCTGCTGCTGAGTCCCGCGCCCTGCTGGCTG
>JAFAIY010000222.1 GCA_019236485.1 Comamonas sp.
TAGTCCTTGACCAGCACCTCGGGCACATAGCCGTTGACCTGGGGCGCCAGCACGGTGCCGGCGCCGCGCACATAGGCGTTGTCGGTGCTGACCACCGAGCTGTTGAAGGGCCAGAGATTCCAGGCGCGCAGCACCAGCAGGATGCCGGCCAGAGCCACCACGGCCATGATGAGCACGCTGCGCAGCGAAGGCTGGATTTTCTTGGGTGTGGGAGGCAGGGCCGCTTGCGCCGCCGCAGCGGGGGCCGGTGCCGCCTGGGCGGCTTGATTCTGACTGTCGCTCATGCTCGATCTCTTGCTGTTATCCGTTGGAGTTCATTGCCGGCCGCGGCGGCCCTGCAGGCCCGGTTTCGGCCGCCGGCGCAGCCGTTTCCGCTTCGCGCTGCGGCGTGCCGTCCGTGGCCGCTGCGGCCGCGGCCTGGTCGCCGCTTTGCCGCGTCATGGCCCTCAGCATGACCGCCGCCTGGCGCACGCGGGCCGAGGCGCCCAGGCTCCAGAGCAGATACAGCAGCGCTATCGCCGCCGTGAGCGCGAAGACATCGTTGTAGGCGCGCACGCTGGCCTCGCGCCGCACCAGCTGGGACAGTTGCAGCGTGCCCTGGTTGACGCGCAGGCCCGGGTCCACCGTCACCTTGCCGTAGATCTGGTTCTGCAGCTTGAGGCGCTCGGCCACCACCGGGTCGCTGGGGTCGATCTGCGCCACCAGCGCCACCGAGTACACCTGCTGGCGATGGGTCTGGTAGGTGCTCAGCAGGGCCGAGCCCAGCAGACCGCCCATGGCCTGGGTCATGGAGATCGTGACGATGGCCGTGAGCATATGGTTGGGGCCGTACTTCAGCCCCTGGATGATGCCGGTCAGCATCAGCGGCCCCATGAAGATGCCGGCGCCCACGGCCAGCAGGAACTGACTGCAGAAGAAATCGCTGGGCCGGTCGAGGCTGGTGCGGTGCAGGTCCAGAAACGCGGCCGTCGCGAACAGCGCAATCGCCGCCAGAATCTGCCGGCCTATCTGCGGAACCCCAAAAGTGATGGCCGACAGCGCAACACCCACTAGGGTTCCGCCCAGAATCACGCCGAAAAGCGGCTGCATCTGGTCGGGCGTCATGCCCAGGCTGCGCATCAGCCCCACCATGCCATAGGTCTGCTCGGTGGTCAGAAAGCGCAGCAGCATGGCGCCCAGCACAAAGCGTATGGTCGGCATCTGCGCAAACCAGCGCGTGTGCAGCATGGGATGGCGGCGGTGGTGCTCGATATACAGCGCCACGCTCAGCAGCACGATGGAGCCCACCAGCATCCAGGCCAGCCGCGGCGAATCCAGCCACCACAGCGAATAGCCCTGCACCAGTACCGCGATCAGCAGGCCCAGCCCCGGCACCATGAGGCAGAAGGTGAGGAAGTCCAGCTTCTCGAACGCCTGGATATACATGCCGGGCGGCAGCTTCAGCGTGACGACGGCCGCAAACGACAGCAGGGCCAGCCCGGCCTCGAAAAGATAGAGGTTCTGCCACTCGCTGTTGTAGAGCAGGCCCGGCGAGATGATCCAGGCCAGCGGCGTGGCCAGCTGCCCCACCCCTACGCCCAGCACCAGCATCTTCAGCACATAGCTGCGCGGCGCGGCCTGCAGCATGTACAGCGTGCTCAGGGACGAGCAGGTCGCAGCGGCCAGGCCGCTGCCGGCACGCAGCAGGATCAGGCTGTCATAGCCGCCCAGCACCAGATGCAGCAGGCAGAGCATGGCATAGGCGCCGAGCCCGATCTCGGCAAACAGGCGCATGCCGAACTGCTGGCGGAACTTGTAGACCAGCAGATTGGCCGTCATATTGAACATCACATAGGCACCCGAGAGCCAGGCGGCTTCGGTCGCGGTCAGCCCCATCTGGCCCTGGATGGTCGGCAGATTGGCCGAGAACAGCGCATTGCCCAGACCGCCGGTGAGCGCGATCAGCACCGCGATCAGCCCATAGCAGAGCCGCACCCAGGGGTGGTGATAAGGCATGGCCGGCGAGCCCGGGAGCGCAGGCTTTTCATGCTCGGCCCAGTCGGGCGGGCGGCGCAACAGGACGACCGGCGCCTGGGGGATGGCGGGAGTCGAGCTGCTCGTGGAGGCCGGCGCCTGGGATTGGGTATCGCCCGCCTGGGCTTGTGCGGCAGCCTGGCTCATGCTCTATCAGGCCTTGAGTCCGTCCAGAATGATTTGCAGCGCGCGGCGGGCCAGCTGTTTGCGCTGTGCCGGCGTCTCGCCACGCAGCGCGCCGCCGAGCATACCGAAGATCAGGGACAGCTCCTTGGCATTCAGCGGCTGTTTGCACAGGCCCTTGGCCGCGGCGCGCTGCATGGGCTCCTCGAACACCGCCCACATCTGCTGGCGCGCCTGGGCCACGACTTCGTCGCCGCGCTCCACGGCACGCCAGTAATCGACCAGCGTGGCCGAGACCGCAATGCGCTCCGCAACCATGGCCAGCAGCTTGAAGAAGGCCTCGTCATCGTCGCGCAGCTCCTGCGCGGCCTTGCGCGTTTTTTCCACGGAGCGCTCCAGCAGCGCCAGCATGATGGCGCGCCGGTCGGGAAACTGGCGGTACAGGGTGGCGCGGCCGACCTGGGCGCGCTCGACCACCAGGTCCAGCGGCGCCGTCACCCCATGTTCGGCAAACACGGCATCGGCCGCATCCAGCAACTGGGCGCGGCGTTCGGCGGCGGAAGGACGAGGTGGGCACATGGCCGCCATTATCGGACAAATTTGTCCGATTTTATTCAAAGTGAAGCTCTTCCCCCTGCGCGGGACAGGGGCGTCATGGGGCTGTCACTTCAGGCCTCGGGCAGAGGGTCGAGGCTGCGCCGACTCAGGAATTCGCGCTGCGCTCCGCTCAGCGGGTCGGCAAAAGCCAGGCTGCGCGCCAGCAACTGCAGCGGCCGGGAAAAGTCGCCGGGCTCCGGGTCGTTGACCTCGGGATAGAAAGCGTCGCCCCTGAGCCCCAGGCCCAGCGCCGCCATATGCACGCGCAGCTGATGGCGCTTGCCGGACACGGGAGTGAGCCGGTAGCGCGCCCAGGCCGCGTTGTGCTCGATGATTTCCATCAGCGTGCGGCTATTGGGCTCACCCGCGACCTCGTGCATGCGGAAGAAATGCCCGCTCTCCTCCATGCGGCTTGCATGCTCGCGCGGAAACAGCAGGTCCGCACGGTATGGCGCCACAGCCTCGTAGACCTTGTGGATGGCCCGGTCGCGGAACAGCGCCTGGTAGATGCCGCGGGTCGCGCGCTGCACCGAGAACACCACCAGGCCCGCCGTGTCGCGGTCTATGCGATGAATCGGCGACAGCTCGGGCAGATCGAACTCGCGCTTGAGCCGCACCAGCAGCGTGTTCTGCAGATACTGGCCGGCCGGCACCACGGGCAGGAAATGCGGCTTGTCGGCCACCAGCAGATGCTCGTCGCGCCACAGGACTTGCGCCTCGAAAGGGATGGAGGGCTCGGCCTCCAGCTCGCGGTAGTAGTAATAGCGCAGGCCCGGAGTGAAGCCCGTGCCCGGCCCTGCCCGCTCTCCCGTTTCGCTGACCACCTCGCCCGCGGCCATGCGGCGCAGCCAGTCGGCACGGCCGACCGCGGGCAGGCGCAAACAGAGGAAATCGATCAGCAAACCCTGGCCCTGGCTGGGCAGGACCACGCAGCTGGGGCTGACTCCGTCGCGCAGCGGCAGGACCTTGGGATCGTGAGAGTTATGCATGGCGCGGGATTTTAGTGCCCGGCCCATACCCGTCGCAGCCCCGACCAAGCGGCGCCGCATGCGCCTCAATGAAAATCCCGGCTGTTCAGTCCCACTTCGGCAAAACGCCCTAGCCAGCGCGTCATATCCCTGGCCTTCAGCACTACCAGATGATGAGCGGCCGGCGCGCTGCCAGCCTGGGGCGGAGGCAGATCTTCCTCCAATTCCGCGGCCTCCAGCTGCGGCGCGCTGCTGCGCTGCCAGATGCCTTCCACGGCCAGCAGGCGCGAGGCCAGCAGCGGCGCCTGCCAGCGCGCAAAGCTCTGGCTCCAGACCACCAGATTGACGACCCCGGTTTCATCTTCCAGCGTGATGAACAGCGTGCCATTGGCCGTGGGCGGGCGCTGGCGCACGGTGACTATGCCGCAGGCCCTGACCTTCTGGCCGGGCAGCATCTGGCGCAGCTCCACGGCAGTGCGCAGGCCGTGGCGGGCCAGCCGGGGGCGCAGCAAGGCCAGGGGATGGCGGCGCAGGCTCAGGCCCGTGGCCGCGTAGTCGAACATGATTTCCTCGCCCTCCTTGGCCGGCGGCAGCTCCAGGCGTGGCTCATGGATGGGCACGCCCGCGAACAGCGGCGGCATAGCCGCCTGGGCCGCCGCGTCCCACATCTGCTGGCGCCTGTGGCCGGCCAGACTGCGCAGCGCATCGGCCGCGGCCAGGGCTTCGATATCCGCCTTGTCCAACCTGGCCCGGATCGCCAGATCGGCCACATCGGCCCAGGGGGCCTGGGCCGCCTGCTCCTCTATGCGCAATGCGGCGGCCCGACCCAGTTTCGCGACACGGTTCAGCCCCAGCCGTACCGCAGGCTGGGGCTGAGCCACGCCGCGTATGGGGGCCAGCGGTTCTTCCAGCGTGCAGCGCCAGCGGCTGTGGCAGACATCGACCGGCAGCACGCGCACGCCATGGCGGCGCGCATCCTGCACCAGCTGCGATGGCGAGTAAAAGCCCATGGGCTGGGCATTGAGCAGGGCCTGCAGAAAAACCGCGGGCTCGTGGCGCTTGAGCCAGGCACTCGCATAGGCCAGCAGGGCAAAACTGTAAGCATGGCTTTCGGGGAAGCCGTATTCGCCAAAGCCCAGCATCTGCTGAAAGATGGCCTGGGCGAACTCCAGACGATATCCGTGCGCGAGCATGCCGCCTATAAGCTCGTCCTTGAAGCGGTGCACGCCGCCCTTGCGCTTCCAGGCAGCCATGGAGCGGCGCAGCTCATCGGCCCTGCCCGCTGAAAAGCCCGCGGCCTCAATGGCGATCTGCATCACCTGCTCCTGAAAAATGGGCACACCCAGCGTGCGCTTGAGTGCCTTTTCCAAATCAGGGTTTTCCAGTTTCAGGGCCATCCCCCTGCGCTCGCGCTCGCGCGCCAGCAGATAGGGATGGACCATGCCGCCCTGGATCGGCCCGGGCCGCACGATCGCGACCTCGACCACCAGGTCGTAGAACTTGCGCGGCAACAGGCGCGGCAGCATGCTCATCTGGGCACGGCTCTCGATCTGGAAAGTGCCCACGGTATCGGCCTCGCAGATCATGGCGTAGGTCGCAGGGTCGTCCGGCGGGATCTGGTGCAGTTCCCAGGGCTCGCCGCGCCAGCGGGCCCGCTCGTCGAGCGCATTGCGCAGCACGGTGAGCATGCCCAGCGCCAGCACATCGACCTTGAGCAGGCCCACCACATCCAGATCGTCCTTGTCCCACTGAATCACGGAGCGACCGACCATGGCCGCGGGCTCCACGGGCACCAGACGCGTGAGCCTGCCCTCGGTGAGCACAAAGCCGCCCACATGCTGGCTCAGGTGGCGCGGGCAGTCCTTGAGCTGCCAGGCCAGCTCTATCCACAGCCGCAACTGCAGCGCGGTCACGGCGCAGGCTTTCTCCTCGGCCAGCACCTGGGCCTCCATGAACTTGCGCTCCACCCAGTCTTCGGGCAGGGCCTCTGGAGCCTCCGCGCCATCGCCCGGCTCGACCTTCCCGGCCTCGGCCTGTGCATGTTCACTGAACCAGTACTGGCCCTTGGCCAGCGCGTCTATCAGAGCCGCATCCATGCCCAGGGCCTTGCCCACATCGCGCAGCGCGCTGCGGCTGCGCCAGCAGCTGACCACGGCCGTGATCGCGGCCCGCTCGCGCCCGTATTTGCTGTAGATGTACTGGATCACCTCTTCGCGCCGCGCATGCTCGAAGTCCACATCGATATCCGGGGGCTCGCTGCGCTCCTTGCTGATAAAGCGCTCGAACAGCAGATGGTTGCCCTCGGGGTTCACCGCCGTGATGCCCAGGCAGTAGCACACGGCCGAATTCGCGGCCGAGCCGCGCCCCTGGCACAGAATGCCGACGCTGCGCGCATAGCGCACGATGTCGTGCACGGTCAGGAAGTACATCTCGTACTCCTCATCGGCGATCAGCTCCAGCTCCTTGAGCAGCTGGGTATGCACCGCCTCGGGAATGCCTTGCGGATAGCGGCCCGCCGCGCCCTCCCAGGTCAGCCAGGCCAGGGTCTGGGTGGCCGTCATGCCGGGCAGCACGCTTTCCTGCGGATAGTGGTAGCGGATCTCGTCTAGGCTGAAGCTGCAACGCTCGGCCAGGGCCAGCGTCGCCTCCAGCATGGACTTGGGATAGAGCGAGGCCAGGCGCAGGCGCGAGCGCAGATGTCGCTCGGCATTGGGCTGCAGCGCAAAGCCGCATTCGGCCACCGTGCGGCCCAGGCGGATGGCCGTCACCACATCCTGCAGCGGCTTGCGCGAGCGCGCATGCATATGCACATCGCCGCAGGCCAGCAGCCGCAGGCCCAGTGCGGCGCCCGCCTGCTGCAAGGTCTGCAGCCACAGGCTGTCATCGGGCGCCAGATGCAGCTCCACGCCCAGCCATGCGGATTTCGGCTCCAAACAGGCCACAGCCCTTGCCAGGCTTGCGGTGACAGCTTCCAGATCCGAAGCATCCAGCGCGCTGCGCTGCGGCAGCAACAGGCATTCGCAGCCCTGCTGCAGCAGCTGCCAGGGACTGGCCTCGTCCACCATATATTCACCTTTGGCCGCGCGGCCGCGCGCGGCCGTGATGAATTCGCAGAGATTGCCCCAGCCCTGCAGATCGCGCACCAGGGCCACGATGCGCAGCGGCCCCCAGGCGAACTCGCTGCCATGGATCAGATGCAGGCCGCAGTCCCTGGCCGCCTCATGGGCGCGCACGGCGCCGGCCACCGAGCATTCATCGGTGAGCGCCAGCGCCGCATAGCCCAGGCTTTTGGCGCGGTGCACCAGCTCGGCCGGCGCCGAGGCACCGCGCAGAAAGCTGAAATGCGAGAGGCAGTGCAGCTCCGCATAGGCCAGCGGCCCACTGCCCATGCCTTGGGCCATGGGGACGGCGGGCGTCGCGGCCGGCGGCGGCGCAACGGCGATGGGCGCAAGAACTTCGACCATGGCCGGCTCAGCCGTAAACACCCTGGGCAAACCAGCTCGCGGCCTGCTCGGCCAGCAGTTGGGTGCGCGCGCGCTCGCGGTAGATCCAGACATGGCCGACCGCCTCGTTATAGGCCACGAAATAGTCGCGCACGGCCAGCGACTCGGCCCCGTCCCACCAACCCGACTCCAGCCGGTAGGGCCCGGCGCGCAGCTGCAGCGGCCCATGCCAGTGCGGGCGGTTGGCCTGCACGGCCAGCGCCTCGGGCTCGGCCAGCAGCCAGGGCGGCCACAGCGCCTGCCAGGGATCGGCACAGCCCTGGGCTGGCGCGGCCGGCCGCTTTTTCTGGAGCCAGGCCGCCGCGTTCTGCCAGCATTGCATGGCCTCGGGCCTATGGTCGGCGCAGGGCTCGACCTGGCGCACGGCCTGCTCCCCCCAGCGCGCGCCGATGCGCTCCACCCATTCATGCCAGGCCAGGCTGTGGGCATGCTCCGCCTGCCCGGCCTCGGCGGGCAGGCAGCTCAGCGGCGCAGCCTCCCAGGGCACGGTCTCCAACGCCTGCAGCTCCAGCATGTCCACCGGCGCACGCCAGCGCTGCCGCTCCAGATGTTCGCGCAGCAGGCGCTGCAGATGCTCCATGCCCTGAGTCGGCTGGGCCGTGCGTATGCAGAGCTCATCCCAGGCCGGCAGCTCCTGCCCGTCCACCCGGCGCAGGTCATGGTGCCAGCGCAGCCGCAAGGCCAGCACCGCATGGTGGCGGGCCTGGAGCCAGAGCTGCAGCGTGCGCAGCAGGGGCTGGGCGGACTGCAGCACCGCCGGCGCGCTATGGGCGGGGTAGCCCAGATCGTGGCGCAGCGCAAACCGCTGGGGCAGCTGCAGCCAGTCCTGCGGCTGGGGCAGCAGGCCATAGGCCTGGTCCAGCACCCGCAAAGGCCTGCTGCCTATGCGCCGCGACAACCCCGCCCTCGGTAGCGCGCGCACATCGCCCCAGGTCTGGCAGCCCATGCGCTGCAGCACGGCGCTGTGCTCCTGCAGCGCCGTCAGAGTCCATAGCGGCAGCGCATCGGCGGGGACGGGCCCGGCCTCTGCGAGACCCTGAGCCGCGCGCCGCTGTTCGAGCTTGAGCTGGGCCAGCGCCAGCCAGGCCGTGTCGCCCTGCGCCCGGACCGGCGGCTTCGCGGCAACGGTGCAAGCCCGCGCAAAAGCCTGCTCCAGCCGCTCCAGCAGAGGCTGCAAGCCACCCCAGAGGCGCTGCACCATGCCGGTCTCCAGCAGCAGCGCGTCCTCGAGCAGGACCACGCGCGGCGAAAACTCCAGCGCCCACCAGCAGGCGCTGGCGGGGATCGGTTCCTGCTCGGTCAGCAGCGCGGCCGGCCAGGCGATCCAGTGGGTATTGCCGTACATGCTCACCCCGCCATGGATGCCGCTGCGGCCAGCCGGCCCTGCACGAGCAGGGCGGCCTCCGCGCTCTGGCCGGCGCGGCGCGCGGCCTGGGCCTGGAGCACGGGAGCCCAGGCCCAGTGCGCCAGCGATAGCGACAGCGGCTTTTCCAGGGCCGGTCCGCGGCGTTTGAGAATCTGCAGCTGCAGCCCTTGCTGGCCCTGGCCCCCGGCGCTATGGCCGGCCCTGAGCAGGCGCAGGCGCAGGGCCGCGGGCGAGCTCTGCTGCTCGGCGCCCAGCCCCTGCCACAGCCATATGGGTCGGGCCTCGGACGCGGCGGCCAGCTGCAGCCGGCGCAGCGCCGCCACGGGAAGATCCGGCAGCCAGGCCAGCACGGCCAGCACATCGCGGCAATGCAGGGCCTGCTCGCAGGCCCAGGCCAGCTCCGGCGCCGACAGTCCCTGCGGCCGCTGCACGCAGCACAGACGCCGGGGCTCTATGCCCGCGGCCTGCAGGGCCGGCGCGAACGGCAGATAAGGCGGTGCTACCAGCACCAGCTGTCCCGGGCGCTGGCGCGCCTGCTCGGCCAGCGCCGGCAGCAGCAGCGCCCATTCGGCATGGGTATGCGGCGGCTGCTGCACCTGCACCAGCGCATTGCCCGGCCAGCCGCCGCCGGGCAGCTCGGCATCCAGCGCCTCATGGCCGCTGGGCCAGGCCTTGCAATCCCCTCTTCCATGCCAGTCCGAACCGCGCCAGACCCCCGCCGGCATGGCGGCCGCAGCCCGGCCTCCAGGCTCCTGGCGAGAAGGCGGCAAGGCGATGGAAGAAATGGCGGACATGCAAAAATTCCGGTAACTGTATAAATATACAGCTATTCGATGTTTGCAGCCAGCCTGGGTTTATTGGCTTCCCGGAAACGAAAACGCCGGCTGGGCCGGCGTGCTGCGAAATCGGAAAACTAAGAATCCTCGCAGGCTCAGGGCGTCGGCTCCGCCAGCGGTACCTGGGCCTGCGGCCTGCCCGAGGGAATCTGCATGCAGGCCTCGCACCACTGGACCACGGCCACGTCCACGGGGTTTTCGCGCAGGCTCACGGAAGGCCATTGCTGCAGGCATTTATCCACAATGGATTGCAGCTGCCAGAGCGCCTCGCGGTGCACGAGAGCCAGCTCCTTCAGGCCCTGCACATCGTCCTTGAGGCAGCTCCACAGATCGGTCTGCTGATCGGGGTGTGCCCCCGCCTCGGCCAGTTGTTTTTGCAGCTGGCCCAAGCTGCTATCCACAAAGACTGCGGCCTGGTGGTCGGGCATGCTTTGCCACAGCTCTGGAAAGCCCTGGCTGAGCGTCGCCCACATCTGGAATGCCGCGGACAGCGCATTCACGCTGTGGCTGACCTCGGCCTGCAGGGGCTGCAAGGGCGTGCCCGGCGTGATTTCGTCGTACAGCAGCGGCAGGATGATGCGCACCAGATGCGCGGGATAGCGCTGGTGGTTCATGCGCAGCATCAGCGACAGACGCTGGCCCGGCAGTTCAGGGAATTTTTCGAAAAAGGCGGAGATGACCTCAGCCAGCATCAGCATCTGGCCCATGGACGAGATATGCCGGCCCTGCACGCCGCGCGGATAGCCCGAGCCGTCCATGCGCTCGTGATGCTCGAGAATCGCCAGCTCCACGGCCTGCGAATAGGTTTCGGCGCTGCGCACCATCAGCATGGAGGTGACGGAATGCGCCACCAGTTGCCGGCGCTCGTCGCTGGTCAACCGGTAGCTGGCGTCGGTCCAGGCCGGGTCCATGTGCAGCATACCCATATCATGCAGCAAGGCGGCCGTGGCCAGCGAGATGCATTCGCGCTCCGTCTTGCCGCTTTGCAGCGCCAGATAGATGGCGACCAGGCCCATTTGCAGGCTGTGGAGGAACAGCTCGTTGCGCTGCTCGCGCATGACCGTGAGTTTGAAGGCGATGCGGGACTCCAGCACGATGCCCCGGATAGGCGCCAGCAGGCGCTCGACATCTCCCAGGGCGAGCACCAGGCGCTGTATCAGCTCCACCGTCTGGCACTGCGCCAGGGCCGTGGCTTCCAGTTCGGCCACGTCGACCAGGTCGTCGGTGCTCAGATGCCAGTCCACCGGATAGCGCAAGGGATACAGGGCCAGGCGCTCGTACATGCGGCTGTCGATGCGGGTCCCCTTGTCCACGAGCTTGATGCCCTTGTGCGTATAGATCGCGTCATTGGTCATCACCAGGCTGTGATCGGCCATGTCGGTGACGGCCCGCAAATAATGCACCCCCTCATCGCGCCACTCGACGCCAGCTGGTTGCGGACTTTGCGCCATCTTCTCGTTCATCTATCTTTCCCAAGGCTTTGTACGTATCGTAGTTTCGTACACAAAAGACACAAAATTATCAATTAATTACATATGAGATTTTCCGGGAAGAGCGCAATCCCTTGTTTTTTGCCGATTCAAAAGAGCCGAAACTAGCTATCTGCATGCGCCGATAGCTATCAAATTCATGGCGCGCGAGCATGCTGGTGGATACCCTGAGCGCCGATTAGGCATCGCCGGGCTGACCCGGCTTCTGGCTTGCCGACATTGGCGGTCTACGCCGTCCCGACCGCTTCCTTCACAGCCTGCCCTGCATCGAGCTGTATGCAGGCTTCGCACCAGTCCATGACGGCGGCATCGACCGCATATGTGCGCTCCTGGGTGCCCGGCCAGCGGCGCAGGCAGGCATTGACGATGGACCGCAGCTGCCACAGCGCTTCGCGGCCGACCAGAGCCAGCTCGCTCATTCCCGGCAAGTCTTCCGGCAAAGAGGCCAGCAGCTCGGTTTGCTGATGCGGATGCAGGCCGGCATCCGCCAATCGGTTTTGCATGCGACCGAGGCCGGATTCGATGAAGATGGCGGCCTGATGGTCGGGCATGGCCTGCCAGTGCTCGGGGAACTGCCGGCTCAGCTCAGCCCACATCTGGAAGGCGGCCGACAAGGCCGTCAAGTTGTGCGTGACTTCGGCTTGCAGCGGCGGCAGCGGCGTGCCCGGCGCCATTTCGTCGTACAGCAGCGGCAGGATGTGGCGCACCAGATGAGCGGGATAGCAGCGGTAGTTCATGCGCAGCATCAGCGACAGGCGCTGGCCCGGCAGATCCTGGAATTTGTCGAAAAAGGCCGAGACCACTTCGGCCAGCAGCAGCACCTGACCCATTTTCGAGATCGCATCGCCACGGCTGCCGCGCGGATAGCCCGAGCCGTCCATGCGCTCATGGTGGTCCAGCACCGCCATTTCCACGGCCTTCGGGTAGCAGCCGGCACCGCGCACGATGAGCATGCCCGTGACCGAATGCGCGATCAGATGCCGCCGCTCGGCACCGTTGAGCCAGTGTTCGGCATCTATCCAGGCCGGGTCCACATAGAGCATGCCCACATCGTGCAGCAGGGCCGCCGTGGCCAGCAGACCGCAGTCGTGCTCGTCCCAGCCTTCCTTCTGCGCCAGGTAAATCGCCACCAGCATCATCTGTAGGCTGTGTTCAAACAGCTCGGGGCGCTGCTCGCGCATCACCGTGAGCTTGAAGGCCATCTGCGGCGGCAGCATGATCTTGCGTACCGGCGCCAGCAGCCGCTGCGTGCCACCCACCGCCTGTGCGAGCCGCCGCATCAGCTCCGTCGCCTCGCACTGCGCCACTGCCCGGGCCGCTATGCCCGACACATCGACGCAATCGTCCACGCTCAGGGATTGGTCGACGGGATCGCGCAGCTTGTGCTCCACCAGGCGCTCATACATGCGGCTGTCGATGCGGGTCCGCTTGTCCAGCAGCTTGACGCCGTTGTCGGTATAGATGGCTGCGCCGGTCACCACATGGCGATGCTCGGCCATGTCGGTGACGGCACGCAGAAAATGCGCGCCGCCCTCATGCGCGGCCTGCTGCGCCGGCAGTGCTGCTGCGATGTCGCTCATAAACGCTCCCTGGACCTCTATCGCTGCAAATATACGCTCTCCGCTCCAAATAAAAGAGCCCGCGGCTGCGGGCTCCTGGTCGATAACGATGATGCAGATCAATAGCACATCAGCGATGTGGACCGCGGGTTCAGCGGATCAGCGTCACGCCGGTCTTGGACTGGATCTCGTCAAAGCTCACCTCGGGGGCCAGCTCGACCAGCTTCAGGCCTTCGGGCGTCACGTCCATCACGCCGAGGTCGGTGATGATGCGGTCGACCACGCCCACGCCGGTCAGCGGCAGGGTGCAGCCGGGCAGGATCTTCAGGTCGGTCGTGCCGTCCTTCTTCTTGGCCACATGTTCCATCAGCACGATCACGCGCTTGACGCCGGCCACCAGGTCCATGGCGCCACCCATGCCCTTGACCATCTTGCCGGGGATCATCCAGTTGGCCAGGTCGCCTTTTTCGGACACCTGCATGGCGCCCAGAATGGACAGATTGATCTTGCCGCCGCGGATCATTGCGAACGACTGATCGGAGCCGAAAATCGCCGAGCCGGCAATCGTGGTCACGGTCTGCTTGCCGGCATTGATCAGGTCGGCATCGACCTGGTCTTCGGTCGGGAACGGGCCTATGCCCAGCATGCCGTTCTCGGACTGCAGCCACACTTCCTTGTCGCCCGTGTGGTTGGCCACCAGCGTGGGAATGCCGATGCCGAGGTTGACGTAGAAGCCGTCTTCGAGTTCTTGGGCCGCACGTGCGGCCATCTGGTCTTGGGTCCAAGGCAT
>JAFAIY010000363.1 GCA_019236485.1 Comamonas sp.
GGCGTCGAGGCCTGGAGCCGCGCCCCCATACGCCAGACCCGTCCGCGCAGCAGCGACGAACTGCCGCAAAGCTATGAGCGCCCGGCTTTTGCCCCGGACCCGGCGCGCGATCCGGACATGCTGCAGTCGGCCGCCGACCATGCGCTGAGCCACGGCCATACGCGCGCCGCCCAGGAGCAATACGCTCTGCTCAGCCATGCGCGCGCCCTAGCCGCCCAAGCCGGTCTGAGCCGCGAAATCGTGGCCATGGCCGGGCTGGACCATGACGCCTATCCGCGCGCGCTCAAGGCCGAGCGCGCGGCGCGCATGCCGGCCGTCGCCCAGGCGCATATCGAGGCCGCGAGCCCGGCCGATACGGCGGCCCACGCGTTGAGCGCGCTCACTATCTCGGCCAAGGCCGACGGGGCGGCCCTGATTCTGCTGGCCACGCCCGCGGCCTGTGCGCGCTGGGGCCTGCAGCCGCGTGCACGCTGGCTGGCCAGCGCCTCCGTAGGCGCGGCGCCCGAGACCCCGCTGCTGGCCGCCATCGCCGCCACGCGCAAGCTGCTGCGGCGCGGCGCCCAGGTGCTGCAAAAAACCGAGCTGCAAGCGCAAGAGCTGTCGGTACTGGAGCTGCATGACGCTTTTGCCGTGCAGGGCCTGAGCTTTTGCGCGGCCCTGGGCCTGAAGCCCGAGCAGATCAACACCGAGGGCGGCGGCCTGGCACGCGGCCACCCCATAGGCGCCTCGGGCGCGATTGCGCTGGTGCGCTGCCTGGCCCGGCTCGACTCTGACGCCAGGCCCGACGCCCTGGGCCTGGTCACCATCGCAGGCGCAGGCGGCATAGGCGCGGCCACGCTGGTGCAATGGCTGGGCGCGACGCACACCCCCACCTGATATTTGATTAATAGCTGCCAACCCATGTCCAGCAAAGGCATTCCCGAAATCGCGCCGCGCTTTCCCGCACCGGCTCCCGAGGCTCTGGCCCTGATACGCGAGCGCCGCTCCATACGCGCTTTCTTGCGCGAACCCGTGCCCGACACCCTGCTCGAGCAGCTGCTGCAGACCGCGCGCCAGGCGCCCAGCGGCGGCAATCTCCAGCCCGGGCGCCTGATTGCGGTGCGCGGCGCGCGGCGCGAGCGTTTGATGGCGGCCCTGCTGCAGGACTTTGCGGCCCAGGCCCCGGAGTGCGAGGACTATGCGTATTTCCCTCAGCCCATGCCCATGCAGCTGCGCAAGCGCCAGGTGGCGGCGGCCCAGGCCCTGTACGGCGCTTTGGGCGTGGCGCGCGACGACCGCGCGGGCCGTGACGCGCAGTTTGCGCGCAACTACCGCTTTTTCGATGCGCCCGTGGCGCTGGTGGTCACCATAGATTCCCACTTCGGTCCCGGCGGCTATATGGACCTGGGCATGGCGCTCTACGGCCTGCAGCTGGCCGCGGCGGCACATGGCCTGGGCTGCTGCGCCATAGGCGCCCTGGCCTCCTACCCGGCCACGGTGCGCCGCGTGCTGGACCTGCCCGAAACCCAGCACATAGTCTGCGGCCTGGCCCTGGGCTGGACCGATGAGGCCGCTCCCATCAACCAGACCCAGACCACGCGCGCACCGCTGAACGAATGGTTTCAAACGCTTGAATAAAAATAGCTGCCAGCGCAAGCAGCTACTCAATCAAGAGCAAAAAAAGCGCTGCAAATGCAGCGCTTAGCTAAACACCCTTCGGTCAAGCACGTCCAAAGCGAGAGACAGCGAGCAAGAGCCTAGGCGGCCCCGCCGCCCCGTAGCGAGGCTGTCGTCCCCTTGGGAGCAACGTGCAACGGGAAGGCGCAAAGCGCCTCAGGGGTCAAGCATCAGAACGCAGTCAGCACCGAGCCCTTGAATTCCTTGTCTATGAACTGGCGCACTTCGTCCGAGTGGTAGGACTTGATCAGCTGGGCCACCCAGGGCTGGTTCTTGTCGGCATCGCGCACCACCATGATGTTCACATAGGGGTTCTTGGCCGACTCCAGAGCGATCGCATCGGTCTTGGGGTTCAGGCCCGCGGAAATCGCGAAATTGGTGTTCACCGTCGAGGCCTCGAGATCGTCCAGCGAGCGCGGCAGCTGGGCCGCATCGAGCTCCACGAACTTGAGCTTCTTGGGGTTGGACACCACATCCAGCGGCGTGGCCTTCAGGCCCACATTGTCCTTGAGCTTGATCAGGCCCAGGGACTGCAGCAGCAGCAGCGCGCGGCCGCCGTTGGTCGGGTCGTTGGGAATACCGAACTTGGCGCCCGTGGGCAGGTCGGCCAGCTTCTTGAGCTTCTTGGAATAGATGCCGATGGGGAAATTCACGGTATCGGCAACCCAGCTGATCTTGTAGCCGCGGTCCTTGACCTGGGCATCCAGATAGGGACGGTGCTGGTAGCTGTTGGCGTCCAGGTCGCCGGCGGACAGCGCGGCATTGGGCTGCACATAGTCGCCGAACTCGACGATCTTGATGTTCAGGCCGTTCTTGGCCGCGACCTTCTTGACCACTTCCATGATCTGGGCGTGAGGACCGGCCGTGACCCCCACCTTGATGGTCTTTTCCTGGGCCTGGGCCGCCAGGCCCAGGGTCGCGGCCGCCGCCAGGGCCAGAGTGCTGCGCAACAGCGCACGCTTGTTCAGCATGAGAAATCCTTGTGCCGGAAATAGAAGTGCCTGTGACTGTAGCGCCTGTTTCCGCCTGCCGGGCGCTGGGGCTTAGACAGATTGCTCACTTGCAAACTACGGATCGGCAGATGGCGCCGCGCGCGGCCACAAAAAAGCCCGCGACCTGCAGGTGGCGGGCTTGCGGCGGGCGTGGCCGGCGATCAGAGATCCGACAGATTGGGCGCGGCCAGCACCTGCTGGGCCACCAGGTCCAGCACCGCATGTGCTTCTTCCTGGCGGTCGATCCAGACCTTGGGCGTGAAGCTGCCGCGCAGCGCGATCGCATCGCCTTCGGCGAGGCTGCGCAGCACCGCACAGGGAGCGGAATCAAAAGCGACGATATTCACAGGAATCGAAGAACCATCTCCCGCATTGGCGCGCATGCGCGCCACCATATAGGGGCGGCGGTTGCGGTCCACGCGGCTTTCGGGAATACCGGTCAGTCGACCGGTGATCAAACCATCCATCATTTGCTGTTGTCTATCCGGAAAAAATAGCGGCCACCCGCGGTCGCGAGTGGCCTTTCAAAAAAATTTTGAACCTGCATTTTAGAGGGGCGGCCCGGTTTGTGGGTTCGGGCCCTCCCTTAATTTTTTGTAATGTGGGGACGCCTCAGCGGTGGCTCAGGCGGCGCACGGCCCAGTCGCCCAGGCTCTGTATGGCCTGCACGAAGAAGATCAGGATGATGACCACCACCAGCATCACATCGGGCAGAAAACGCTGGTAGCCATAGCGTATGCCCAGGTCGCCGAGACCGCCGCCGCCGATGGCGCCGGCCATGGCCGAGTAGCCGGTCAGGCTCACGAAGCTGATGGTCAGACCGGCGACGATGCCGGGCAAGGCCTCGGGCAGCAACACCTTCCAGACGATCTGGCCCGTGCTCGCACCCATGGACTGGGCGGCCTCGACCAGGCCGCTGTCCACCTCGCGCAAGGCGGTCTCGACCAGGCGCGCCACAAAGGGCGCGGCGGCAATGGTCAGCGGCACCACGGCGGCCGCCGTGCCTATGGACGAGCCCGTGATCAGGCGCGTGAGCGGGATGATGGCCACCAGCAGAATGATGAAGGGCGTGGAGCGCAGCGCATTCACGATCCAGCCCACGATCTTGTTGGCCGGGCCGTTCTGCAGAATGCCGCCATGGTCGGTAAGGCGCAGAAACACGCCCAGCGGGATGCCGATCAGGCCGCCGATCAGACCCGAGATGCCGACCATGATCAGGGTCTCCCACAGGGAATCCAGCAGCAGCTGGAGCATCATTTCCGAAAAATTCTCAAACATCGCTCTCAATCCTTGCTGGGCACAATCTGCACTTGCACGCCGCTGGCACGCAGATGCTCCACGGCGGCGTCAATCTTGGCGGCCTCGCCGCTGGCATAGACGGCCAGCGAACCAAAGGTCTGCTCCTGGATCTCGTCGATCTGGCCGTGCAATATGGACAGGTCCAGGCCCAGTTCGCGGATCAGGTGCGACAGAATCGGCTGGTAGGCGCTCTCGCCCGCATAGGACAGGCGCAGCAGCTTGCCTTGCTGGCCCGGCTGCAGTTGGGTGGCCAGCTGGTTCACGCGCGTCATCACCGAGTCCGGCAGCTGCTGCGGCACGATCTCGTCGATCAAGCTCTTGGTGATGGCTTGCTGGGGACGGGTGAAGACCTCGATCACCGAGCCCAGCTCGGCGATCTCGCCGCCGTCGATCACGGCCACGCGGTCGGCGATCTGCTTGATGACCAGCATCTGGTGGGTGATCAGCACCACGGTCACGCCGAGTTCGCGATTGACCTTGCGCAGCAGATCCAGGATGGAGCGCGTGGTTTCGGGGTCCAGCGCCGAAGTCGCTTCGTCGCTGAGCAAGACCTTGGGATTGCTGGCCAGGGCGCGCGCAATGCCCACACGCTGCTTCTGGCCGCCCGAGATCTGAGCCGGATAGCGGTCGGCCAGATGGTCCAGACCCACCAATTCCAGCAGCGGCGTGACGCGCTGGTAGATCTCTTCCTTGGACACGCCGGCCAGCTCCAGCGGCAGGGCCACGTTGTCGTACACGGTGCGCGAGGACAGCAGATTGAAGTGCTGGAACACCATGCCTATGTCGCGGCGCGCGGCGCGCAGCTCGGCGTCGGACAGCTGCATCAGATCGCGGCCATGGACCACGACCTGGCCGGCCGTGGGCCGGTTGAGCAGGTTCAAGCAGCGCACCAGCGAGCTTTTGCCGGCGCCCGAGCGGCCGATGATGCCGAAGACCTCGCCCGAGGCGATTTCCAGATTGATGCCGCGCAGCGCGTGCACCGGCCCCTTGGAGCCTTGGTATGTCAGGGATAGATCCCGAATTTCTATCATGAAAATATGGCGCATCCCGCAGCCGGACTGCTCTGTACGCTCTTGAAAAGTGATTGATCCCGTCCTGCCCGCAGCACCTGCCAGCGTCAGGTCCCGGGCCTCAGTTCTTGTGGCAAGCGGGCAGATCAAGCCCTGCCTGCTTTTGGTAGTAACCCTCAATGATGCCTGAGTCTAGGCAAACCTGAAGCCAAACGGGACAAGTGGATTCACGTAGTACTCGGGCAATTCTCGATCCCGCACGGGTTCCTACCCGCTGGCTTGCGCACTCACCAGCCTTTAGCATGGACGACACTGCTCCAGGTTTTTGCGCCGTCCATGTCGACCTCCTTCCCGATCCGCGTTGAATGCCCGCCCGGCAGCTGCATCTGCGAGCGCGAGCTGCTGCTGGGCACGCCGCACGCGGACCTGCGCATTCTCATGCTGACACGCGAGGAAGAGAAAAAGCTGCTCGAGCGCCTGGAGCGTATCAGCAGCCTGCAGGATCTCGAGCATATGCAGCAGCGCATCTACGAGCAGCTCGGCGTGCGCATCCTCATCGCACCCGGCAGCGGTGAGGTGCGCAGCATGCGCGGCATACAGATAGAGCTGCCCGAGATGCCCGGCCTGTGCCGCAAGACCCGGCAGAGCATTCCCGCCGCCATCCGCAAGGGACTGGAGCGCAGGCCCGAGATCGCCTGGGCGCTGCTCGATGCCCACGATCTATTCGGCATGCCCACTGCATGAACTCTTTTTTCATAGCATAGAGCGCTTTCCTGTCAAGGCTTGCAGCGGCAATTGGCAGGCAATGGCATGCGACCTGCCAAGGTCCCGCTTTGGTGTGCGGCAAGACCCTGGCGCCAATGTCGATACCGGTTGCGTGCAGGTTTCAATATGCTTTTTTATATAATATTTGCAAGCATGACAGAAAACCTCACCGCCCCAAGCCATCAGCAGCCCCAGCCGGCGCTGGACCTGCCGACCATGCGCGCCCATGCGGGTACGGCCGTGGCCATGCTCAAGCTGCTGGGCAATGAGGACCGCCTGCTGCTGCTGTGCCAGCTCTCGCAGCAGGAGCGCACCGTGGGCGAGCTCGAGCAG
>JAFAIY010000424.1 GCA_019236485.1 Comamonas sp.
TGTCTCGGGCCTGCAGGATTTCGCGCGCGTGGTGCAGGAGCAGTTCGAGCTGTTTCTCGGCGATGCCTCGGCCGAGCAGGGGCGCGAGCGCTGGCAGCAGGTCTACGAGCTGGATGCGGGCGACGGCGATGTGGTGCACAACAGCACCAGCCTGGTCATGCGCGGTGCCGAGCTGCCCGACGACCAGCGCCTGCTGGTCTTCGACGACATCTCCGAGATCGTCTCCGCCCAGCGCGCCCAGGCCTGGGGCGAGGTGGCGCGGCGCGTGGCGCATGAAATCAAGAATCCTCTGACGCCCATCCAGCTGTCGGCGGAGCGCATGGCCATGAAGCTCACCGACAAGCTGCAGCCCACCGAGCAGGCGCTGCTGGCCAAGTCGGTCAAGACCATCGTCGATCAGGTGGGCGCGATGAAGCGCCTGGTGGACGAGTTCCGCGACTATGCGCGCCTGCCTGCGGCCAAGCTCCAGTCCATGGACCTAAATGCGCTGGTGGCCGAGGTCCTGCAGCTCTATGGCGAAGAGAATGCGACCGTCCGCGTGGAGGCCTCGCTGGACGAGAACTGCCCGCCGATTCGCGGCGATAGCCAGCAATTGCGCCAGGTCATCCACAATCTTTTGCAAAATGCGCAAGATGCGACCGCGCAGAAGGCTCAGGAAACCGGGCAGACTCCGGGCATTGTCACCATAGAGACGCGCTGGAACGATGCGGCTCAGCGGGTGCGGCTGAGCATCAGCGACAGCGGCACAGGCTTTGCTCCGAATATCCTGCAAAGAGCCTTCGAGCCCTATGTGACCACCAAGACCCGCGGCACGGGCCTGGGCCTGGCCGTCGTCAAGAAAATTGCCGACGAGCATGGGGCCAGGGTGGACCTGGGTAATCGAGAGGAAGACGGAGTGGTGCAAGGCGCGCGAGTGTCGCTATCATTTGTACCTAACGACCGTGTGCCGGCGGCTTGATCCCGCCTCGCACACAGCACAGCAACAGGCTTAAGACAACATGGCAAACATACTGGTGGTCGACGACGAACTGGGGATCCGGGATTTGTTGTCGGAAATCCTCAACGACGAAGGTCATAGTGTGGACCTGGCGGAGAACGCCACGCAGGCACGTGTGGCGCGCGCGACCAATGTCTATGACCTGGTCCTGCTCGACATCTGGATGCCCGATACCGATGGCGTGACCTTGCTCAAGGAGTGGGCCACGGCAGGCCAGCTCACCATGCCCGTCATCATGATGAGCGGCCACGCCACCATAGAAACCGCGGTCGAGGCCACGCGCATAGGCGCGCTGTCCTTCCTCGAGAAGCCCATCACCATGCAGAAGCTGCTCAAGGCCGTGGAGCAGGGCCTGGCACGCAATGCCGCCAGCCAGGCACCCGAAGCTGCCGCCGTGCCCAACTCGGGCTCCGTGCCTTCCGCTGCCGTGAATGCGATGGCCCAGGCGGCCGAGGACAATATGCCGAACTCGCACCAGGGCTTCGACCTGGACCGGCCGCTGCGCGAGGCGCGCGACGGCTTCGAGAAAGCCTATTTCGAATTCCATCTGGCCCGTGAAGGCGGCTCCATGACGCGGGTGGCGGAGAAGACCGGCCTGGAGCGAACCCACCTCTACCGCAAGCTGCGGCAGCTGGGCGTGGACCTGGGCCGAAACCGTCGCGGCTAAGTTTTTTCAAGAAATTTAGCGTTTTCGGATTTGGGGTTAAAACTTTGCATATAATCGTGGCTTCAGCAGCACAACGCTGAAACACAAAAGGCCCGGTAGCTCAGTCGGTAGAGCAGAGGATTGAAAATCCTTGTGTCGGCGGTTCGATTCCGTCCCAGGCCACCAAGATGCAAAACCCAGATCGCTTCGGTCTGGGTTTTTTGTTTTGTGCGTCCGAATTCCTAGGGTACGGCTGTGCAGGCGAACGCGCTTCCAGCATTGCAGCGGCCGGCGCCGGCTCCTGCATGCTTCCAAGGTGCTGGGTATGGAGTCGACGGCCGGCATGCGTGAGCTGCTTTGGTTTTGATAGCGGCTTCGGGCTGCGCCCAGATAGCCTCCAACCGTTAAGCTAGTGTCTTCACAAGGCAGGGGAGCGGGTGTGGCAGCAGAGCAGCAATCGACAGCGCAATGGCAACCGGGTCTGATCGCCCTGCATGGCAATCAGACCGAAGCCCTGGCCGATACCGTGCTGGCCTGGCTGGCCGCGCATCCGCTGCAGGCGCTGGAGCCCGAGATCGTGCTGGTGCAGAGCAACGGCATGGCCGAGTGGTTCAAGATGCGCATGGCCGAGCGCCAGGGCATATGTGCTGCGGCTCAGGTGGAGCTGCCCGCGCGCTTTGTCTGGCGCAGTTACCGGCAGATTCTGGGCCAGGCCGAGGTGCCGCGCGAATCGCCGTTGGACAAGACACCCATGATCTGGCGGCTGATGCGCTTGCTGCCGCTATGCCTGACCGAACCGGCCTTCGCGCCCATCGCCAACTTCCTGCGCCCCGGCGAGCCCCAGCGCCTGCTGCAGCTGGCCGAGCGCTTGGCCGATCTGTTCGACCAGTACCAGATCTACCGCGCCGACTGGCTGGCCGCCTGGGAGCAGGGCGAGGATGTGCTGCGCACACCGGGCCGCCCCGATGTGGCCGTGCCCGAAGGCCAGCTGTGGCAGCCCCAGCTGTGGCGCAGGGTGCTGGCAGAACTCAATGAGCAGGAGCGTGCCGCCACCCGCCCGGCCTTGCTGGCGCGCATTCTTGGGGCTTTGGACAGCGGCCAGCCTCCGGTCACGCCGCTGGCCCGGCGCGTGGTGGTGTTCGGCATGAGCCAGATGCCGCTGTCGCTGATGCAGTTCCTCAGCGGCATCGCCAGGCACAGCCAGGTGCTGATCGCCGTGCCCAATCCCTGCCGCTTTCACTGGGCCGATGCGATCGACGGGCGCGAGCTGCTGCGCCAGCAGCGCCGCCGCCATGCCGACCGCGGCGGCCGGGATCTGGCGCAGATCCCGCTGGCGGCCATGCATGCCCACGCCCATCCGCTGCTGGCGGCCTGGGGCCGGCAAAGCCGCGACTATGTGCGCCAGCTCGATGCCTTCGACACCAGCGGCGATACGGCCGTGCAATGGGGCTGGCCGCGCGTCGACGTATTCGAGGAAAGCGGCATCGAGGAGCTGGCCCAGGCGCCGCTGCTGCAGCAGGTGCAGCAGCGCATACGCGATCTGGTGCCGCTGCCCGAGCATCCGCGGCTGGAAATCCCCGCCGTCGACGACTCCGTGGTTTTTCACCAGGCCCATGGTCTGGTGCGCGAGCTGGAGGTGCTGCACGACCAGCTGCTGCACTGGCTGGCCCGTCCCGCCGCAGCCGGTCAGGCGGCGCTGGCACCGCGCGATGTGGTGGTCATGCTGCCCGCGATTGAAGAGGCCGCACCGGCCATACGTGCCGTGTTCGGCCAGTATGGGCGCCATGATGCGCGCCATATTCCTTTCGATATCGCCGACGTGGGCGCGCGCGCCAGCAGCCCTCTGGTCGCGGCGCTGCAGTGGCTGCTCAAGCTGCCGCAGCAGCGCTGCCGCCTCAGCGAGCTCTGCGACCTGCTCGATGTTCCCGCCGTGGCCGCGCGCGTGGGCCTGAGGGCCGAGGATCTGCCCCAGCTCACGCACTGGATGGCGGGGGCCGGCATACGCTGGGGGCTCAATCACGAGCAGCGCTCCCGGTTGGGCCTGGAGGCCTGCGGCGACCCGAACAGCGCCTGGTTCGGCCTGCGCCGCATGCTGCTCGGCTATGCGAGCGGCGCGGCCGTGGATGCGCAGGGCCTGGAGGCCGCTCAGGCTTTTGCGGGTATCGAGCCCTATGAGGAGGTTGGCGGGCTGACGGCCGAGCTGGCCGGCAGCCTGGCCAGCTTGCTGGCCCGCATGCTGCAATGGTGGCAGACGGCCGGTGAGGTCGCTGCGCCCCAGGTCTGGGCCCAGCGCCTGCGCGCCCTGCTAGACGATTTCTTTGTCGCGCAGAACGACGAGGACCAGGCCCTGCTGGCCGCGCTGGATACGGCGCTGGTGAGCTGGCAGAACGCTTGCGAGCAGGCGGGCTTCGAGAGCGGAATCCCGCTCGAGGTCGCGCAGGAGGCCTGGCTGCAGGTCCTGACCGAGCCGGCCCTGAACCAGCGCTTTCGCGCGGGCGGCGTGACCTTCTGCACGCTCATGCCCATGCGCGCGATTCCGTTCGAGGTGGTCTGCCTGCTGGGCATGAACGACGGCGACTATCCGCGCCGTGCCACGCGCGCGGACTTCGACCTGATGGCCCAGCCGGGCCAGCAGCGCCCCGGCGATCGCGCGCGGCGCGACGACGACCGCCAGCTCATGCTGGACGCGCTGCTGTCGGCCAGGCGCCGGCTCTACATCAGCTGGGCGGGCCGCCATGTGCGCGACAACAGCGAGCAGCCGCCCTCGGTGCTGGTCGCGCAGCTGCGCGACTATCTGGCCCAGGGCTGGCAGGGCGAAGCCGGCGGCGACCTGCTGGCCCAGCGCACGCAGCAGCATCCGTTGCAGCCTTTCAGTCGCCGCTATTTCGAACCGGCCTCGGGACTGTCCACCTTCGCGCGCGAATGGCATGCGGCACACCGGCTTGGCGAGTCCGAGCCCAGGCCCGAGGTGGCGCCCTATGTGCCGGACCCCGAGGTACCGCTGACGCTGGCGCGGCTCGCCGATTTTCTGCGCCATCCCGCGCGCGTCTTTTTGCGCAACCGCCTGCTGGTGCGCTTCGAGCAGGAGGAGGATGTGGTGGAGGACGAGGAGCTGTTCACGGTGGACGGGCTCACCGCCTACGGCCTGGTGCAGCAGCTGCAGCAGGGCGTGCGCACGCAGCTCGCGCAGTCCTCAGCCGCGGGCCTCGATGTCCCGGCCCAGCTGCAGCGCGATGTGCAGCGGCTGGCGCGTGCCGGCGTGCTGCCGCTGGCGGGCCTGGGCGAGCGCGAAGCCCGCAGCCTGCTCGCGCAGACCGCGCCTTCGCTGCTGGCCTGGCAGCAGCAGATGCAGCAATGGCCGCAGGCCGCACTACGCCAGCGCCTGCTGCTGAGCGATGGCGAGCTGGTGTTGGACGACTGGATGGACGGGCTGCGCGAGCGCGATGCCGCGGCCGAAGGCCCGACCCGCTGCTGGTTCGCGCTGGAGCCGCGCAGCCTGCTGGGCCGGGACGGAGCGCCTCAGGCCTACAAGCTGCTGCCGGTCTATGTGCGCAGCCTCGCGCTGTCTGCCGCGGGCGCGCCGACGCAGATGGGCGTGATCGCGCGCGATGTGCTGCTCTGGATCGAGCCGCTGGATGCCGAGCTGGCCCGCACGCGCCTGCTGGCGCTGATGCGGCTGTGGCTGCAGGGCCAGAACGAGGCTCTGCCCCTGCCGCTCAGAAGCGCGGTGGCTGCGGCCACCGACGATCTGCGCGCCGCGGCCCAGGCCTACGAAGGCGGTTATATGAACGCCGGCGAGCGCGAAGACCCGAGCTGGGCCCGCTGCTATCCGGGCTGGGAGGATTTGATTGCCGATCTGCGTTTCCACACCCTGGCCAAGGAGGTCTATGGCCCGCTGCACGAGTGGCTGGCAACCCAGGTCCGGACCCAGCAGCTGCCGCAGCTCGAAGACCGGGAACAGCAAGGAGAGCCGGCATGAGCGCTAGCATCAATGAGAGCCAGCTGCTGAATGCGCTGGATTTTCCGCTCCGGGGCTCCAGGCTGATCGAGGCCAGCGCGGGCACGGGCAAGACCTGGACGATCGCGGCGCTCTATCTGCGCCTGGTGCTGGGCCATGGCGACGGCCTTGGCCGGCCGCTGATGCCGCCCGAGATCCTGGTCATGACCTTCACGCGTGCCGCCACGCGCGAGCTGTCGGACCGCATACGCGGCCGGCTGATCGAAGCCGTGCAATGCTTTCGCGGCGAAGCCGAGCCTGCGGAGCACGATAGCTTTTTGCGCGATCTGCGCGACGCCTATGCCGAGGGCACGGAGCGCGATACCGCGGCCTGGCGGCTCGACATGGCCGCGCAGTGCATGGACGATGCGGCCATACACACCATAGACGCCTGGTGCCAGCGCATGCTGCGCGAACACGCGTTCGACAGCGGCAATCTGTTCGACGAAACGCTGGAACCCGACGAAAGCCAGCGCCAGACCGAGGCCGCGCAGGACTACTGGCGTCAGCAGTGCTATCCGCTGGCTGGGGAGCTGCTGGAGGAGGCGCTCCAGGTCTGGCCCGATGTGAGCCTGCTGGTCAAGGACATGCAGTCGCTGCTGCGCGAAAGCCTGGATGCTGAAGCTGGCGCCGGCACCCTGGGCGAGTGCATAGAGCTGACCCGGCAGCAGCGCGCACAAAGGCTGGAGGAACTGGCCCAGGGCTGGTTTGACAAGGCCGAGCGCCTGCGGCTATGGCTGGACGGCCAGCTCGATGGCAATGCCGGCCTGTGGGACAAGCGCAAGCTGCAGCCCCGCTACTACGGCGGCTGGTTTGCCGCCATCCAGTCCTGGGCGCAGGACCCGCTGAACATGGCGCTGGAGCTCAGCGATTCCGCGCGCAAGCGGCTGAGTCCCGAAGGCATGGCCGAGGCCTTCAAGGGCTCGACCATGGACCTGCTGCTGCCCACGGAGTTTGCCGAGCTGCAGCAGCTGCTGCAGGACATCTCCCGCCTGCCGTCCATGGGCGTGGCCCTGCGCCTGCATGCGGCGGCCAATGTGCAGCAGCGCCTGCTGTGGCTCAAGCGCCAGGCCGGCACTTTCGGCTTCGCCGACATGCTGCAGCGCCTGGACCGGGCCCTGGCAGGGGACAACGGCCCCGCGCTGCGCGCCGGCATCCTGGCCCAGTATCCGGTGGCGCTCATCGACGAGTTTCAGGACACCTCGCCGCTGCAATACCGGCTGTTCGACCAGATCTACCGCACGGCAGACAATGCGGCCGACAGCGCGCTGTTGCTGATAGGCGACCCCAAACAGTCCATCTACGGCTTTCGCGGCGCCGACATCTACAGCTATCTGCAGGCGCGCGCGGCCACCGCGGGGCGGCACTATGTGCTGGGCACCAATTTCCGCTCCACCGTGGAGCTGGTCGCGGCCGTCAACCAATGGTTTGCGCAGGCCGAGCAGCGGCCCGGCGAAGGCGCATTCATGTTCCGCGCCGGGGCGCAGAACCCCCTGCCCTTCGAGCCCGTGGCGGCCAAGGGCCGCCGCGAGGTCTTGATGCAGGGCGGCCGGCGCATGAGCGCGCTGACCATCGCCTGGGACGGCAGCGCGGGCGAGCCGCTGAGCAATGACGATATCCGCCGCCGTGGCGCGGAGTTCTGCGCTGCGCAGATCGTGCGCTGGCTGATGGACGAGGGCACGGGCTTTGCTGAGGACGGCAAACCGCTGCAGCGCATTCGCCCCGCCGATATCGCCGTGCTGGTGCGCACCGGCAAGGAGGCCGCGGCCGTGCGCCGTGCCCTGGCCAGGCGCGCCGTGGCCTCGGTCTATCTGTCCGACCAGGATTCGGTGTTCGCCAGCGCCGAGGCCAGAGATCTGCTGCTGTGGCTGCGAGCCGTGGCCGCGCCGCTGGACGGCCTGGCCGTGCGCGCGGGGCTGGCCACGCCGCTCATGGGCCTGTCGTTCGAGGAGCTGGCCTGGCTGGCCAGCGACGACGAGGCTTTTGACGCGCGCAGCGAACAGCTCAAGGAGCTGCACAGCCTCTGGCTGCGGCTGGGCGTGCTGGCCATGCTGCGCCAGACGCTGTACCGCCTGGATCTGCCCGCGCGCTGGCTGGCGGAAATGGGCGGCGAGCGGCGCCTGACCAACTATCTGCATCTGGCCGAGCTGCTGCAGGCGGCCAGCGCGCAGCTCGAGGGCGAGCAGGCGCTGATACGCTGGCTGGCCACGCAGATCGAGGCGCCGGGCGCCGCGGGCGAGGCGCAGATCGTGCGGCTGGAGTCGGATGCCGACCTGGTCAAGGTCGTGACCGTGCACAAGAGCAAGGGGCTGGAGTACCCCGTGGTCTGCCTGCCGTTTGGCGGCAGCTTCAGGCCCGTGGATGCCAAGGCCGCCTATCTGTCCCTGCCGGTGCAGGGCGCGGCCGGGCCGCAGCGCGAGCTGGTGCTCGACTATGACGCAGCACAGCTGGAGCGGGCCGACCGCGAACGGCTGCGCGAGGACCTGCGCCTGTTCTATGTGGCCCTGACCCGGCCGCGCCATGCGCTGTGGCTGGGCCTGGCGCCCATGAAGCGCGGCAACAGCAAAAGCTGCGCGAACGAGCAGGGCGCGGCCGGCTATCTGCTGGCCGGCGACAGCACGCAATCGGCAGATAGCTGGCGCGTCAGCGTGCAGGCTCTGGGCGATGACTGCGCGCAGATCGCCGTGGTCGACCTGCCTGCCGAGCTGCCCCTGGCCGAGCGCTATGTGCCGGCCCAGGAGCTGCCGGCGCTGCAGGAGGCGCCCGTGTATGCGGCCGAGTTCGACCGCCGCTGGGGCATTGGCAGCTTTTCCTCGCTGACGCGAGCCATGGCCGCGCCCAGCCTGCCCGTGCTGCCAGTGGCCGTCCAGCACCCCGCCGAGGATGAGCGTGCGTTGCAGGCCGTGGATGCCGCCGATGCAGCACTGGATCTGAGTGCTCTGGCCGACCTGCCGCTGGCGGCCGGCGCGCGCAGCCAGGCGGCATGGCACCGTTTCATGCGCGGCCCCGTGGTGGGCAATTTCCTGCACGACCAGATGGAATGGCTGGCCGGAGAAGGCTTTGCCTTGTCCGAGCAGGAGAGCGTGGATGGATCCGAGCCCATGGCCGCACGCCTGTTGCGGCGCTGCGAGCGTGCGGGCCGCAAGGAGCAGGCCGCCGATGTGCTGCTCTGGCTGCGCGCCGTGGTCCACCGGCCTCTGGCACCTCTGGGCGTGACGCTGGCGCAGCTGGGCCGGCGGGAGGCCTTGCTGGCCGAGATGGAGTTCTGGCTGCCCGCGCAGCGCCTGTCCGCCCAGCGCATAGACGCGCTATGCCGCGAGCATATTTTTCCGGGCCGGGCCCGCCCCGTGCTGCCCGAGCGGGAGCTGCACGGCATGCTCATGGGCTTTGCCGACCTGGTCTTCAGCCACGAGGGGCGCTACTGGGTGCTCGATTACAAGACCAACCATCTGGGCAGCGACGGCGCCGCGTACACGCGGCAGGCGCTGGAGCAGGCCATGCTCGAGCACCGCTACGACGTTCAGGCCGCGCTGTATCTGCTGGCCCTGCACCGATTGCTGCAAAGCCGGCTGGGTGTGGCCTACGAGCCCACGCTGCAGCTGGGCGGCGCGCTCTACTTTTTCATGCGCGGGATAGACGGGGAGGCCGACGGCATGCAGCTGCTGCAACCCTCGCCGGCGCTGCTGCAGGCGCTCGACGAGCTGCTGAGCGACCCAGCGGCCAATGCGCAGGAGGTGCAGCCATGAGAGGGCGCCGCAGAATCGATCTGCAGACTCTGGATCTGTTTGCCGCAGCCCATGCCGAGGACGATGGCTTCGCGCCGGACGCGGCGGCCGCTCTCGCGGCGCTGGAGCGCCTGGCCGATGCGGGACTGCTGCGCCGGCTGGACAGCGCGCTGGCGGCCTTTGTGGCGGGCCAGGATGCCGAGGCCGAGCCCGCGCTGCTGGTGGCCGCGGCGGTGCTGGCGCAGATGGAAGGGCGCGGCCACAGCTGCCTGCCGTTGGCGGCGCTGCCGCAGAACCCCAATGAAATCCTGGGCTGGCCCAAGGAGGCCGTGCCGGTACAGCTCTCGCTATGGGAGCAGTTGCCAAGCCGGCTCGAGGCCTGGCTGCGGGCTCTGCGCCGCAGCTCCGTGGTGCGCGTCGTGGGCCAGGCCGTGGCATCGCCCGATCTGGGCCAGCCGCTGGTGCTGCTGGACGGCGAGGCGCCCCTGCTCTATCTGCGCCGCTACTGGGACTACGAGCGCAGCGTGGCCGCACAGATCGCGCAGCGCACCGAGGCCGAAACCGGGCCGGACGAGGCGACGGTGCAGCGCTGGCTGGAGCGTCTGTTCACCCCCGCGGCCGGCGCCGTGGATTGGCAGAAGCTGGCCTGTGCGCTGGCGCTGCGCGGGCGCCTGTCGGTGATCACCGGCGGGCCGGGCACGGGCAAGACCTATACGGCGGCGCGGCTGCTGGCGCTGCTGTTCGCCACGGCGCCCGATGCCGCGCAGCTGCGCGTGGCCCTGGCCGCGCCCACGGGCAAGGCCGCGGCCAGGCTCAAGCAGTCCATCGACGGCTCGCTGCTGGAGCTGAAGGGCGCGGTGCAGGGCGAGCTGGAACTGGAGTCCCTGGTCAAGCGCATGGGCGCGGCCCGCACTCTGCATTCGCTGCTGGGCGCCAGGCCCGACACCCGGCGCTTTGCCCACCATGCGGGCAATCCTCTGGATGTGGACGTGCTCATCGTCGACGAGGCCTCGATGATCCATCTGGAGATGATGGCCGCGCTGCTTCAGGCCCTGCCGCCCACGGCGCGTTTGATTTTGCTGGGCGACAAGGATCAGCTGGCTTCGGTGGAGGCCGGTGCCGTGCTCGGTGACCTGTGCCGCGATGCCCAGCAGGGCGGTTATTCGGCCGACACCCAGGCCTATGCGCGGCGCGTCACAGGCCTGGATCTGCCCGCGCAGTTCCGGGCCGTGGGCCCATCGCTGCCTCTGGCCCAGCATACGGTGATGCTGCGCGAAAGCCGGCGTTTTGGCGGCCCCATAGGCCGGCTGGCCCTGGCCGTGAACATCGGCGATGCGCCGGCCGCCATGGAGCTGCTGCGGGAGCAGACGCGCTCGGGCCCGGATGCCGAACTCTGGGCACGCGAGGGCGGCGATCTCGAGGCCGTGGTGCGCAGCGCCGTGGCCGGCCGCGGCACTGCGGCCGGCTATGCGGCTTATGCGCAGGTACTGGCCCGGGGACGTGCGGGTTTCGCGTCGGAGGCCGAGCACCGGCAATGGGTGCTGGCCGTGCTCCAGGCCTTTGACCGCTACCGCCTGCTGTGCGCGGTGCGCGAGGGCGCCTGGGGCGTGGCGGGCCTGAACCGTGCGGTGGAGGCCGCGCTGCAGGCTCAGGGCGCGATCCGCAAGGACGGCGAGTGGTATGCGGGCCGGCCCGTAATGGTGACACGCAACGATGTGCAGCTAGGGGTGTTCAACGGCGATATAGGCATGGCGCTGCCCAGCTTTGCCGACCCCGGGCGCCTGCGCGTGTTTTTTCTGCAGGGGGAGAACCTGCACCATGTGAGCACCGCTCGCCTGGCCCATGTGGAAACCGCGTTTGCGATGACGGTGCACAAAAGCCAGGGTTCGGAGTTCGAGCACACGGCCCTGGTGCTGTCGGCCCAGGGCGGCAGCGTGCTCAGCCGCGAGCTGGTCTATACCGGCATCACGCGTGCGCGCCGGGCGTTTTCACTTTGGTCCGAGGTGCCGGGGCTGCTGGTCTCGGCCATGGGCAGTCCTACGCAGCGCAACAGCGGCTTGTTGCGGTTTTTGGAGGGCGCTGGGTGAGGCTGGACGATATGAATAAGCCGCAGCTGTTTAGGCCAGAGGCCGGGTCTCGCCCCGGCAGGCGACCTACTTTCTTCGCAAGAAAGTAGGCAAAGAGCCAGCCCCTACTGCCCGCGTCCCTTCGCTTCGCGACGGGCAAGCTGCGCCATCAACCTCTTGTGGCTGTGCGGCAAAACTCACTCCGCGTCTTCGACGCTCCATTCAGACACGTTGCCGCAAGTTTGATGACGATGCGTCTGCACTCTGCGGTGCAGACGCGCGCCACAAGAGGCAGCCCTCGCAGGCGTGGTCACAAGGGGCAAAACCGGGAACGGGATAGCTTCTCTGTGCGTTTGATAGCTGCTATGGCAGGCTGGATAAGCGCTAGAGGCTGATTTCGTCATAACTCTCGCAGGCCGTCCGTACCCGCCCTCCGTCCTCAAATCAGGCAGCCATTGAATTTCTTTCAGGTCTTGGACAAGCGCGTATCACGGCTTGGCAATTTTCACCATCCGAATCGCATCAAACGGGCAGCGCACCGCACACAGGGCGCAGCCCGTGCATCCGGGCGCATCGTGCAAGGTGGAGCGTTTGGGGCCGAACCCGGTAGCGCTTTGAACTTCTAGCGACAGCACATGCGGCGGACACACGCCTATGCACCAGCCGCAGCCTGTGCAGCGCTGTGGATCAATTTCCGGCAGTGCC
>JAFAIY010000469.1 GCA_019236485.1 Comamonas sp.
CTGCCCTGGCTGGCGCTGCGCACCGGCGAGCAGCATCCTGCGCAATTCGTGTTCGACCGCGGGCATCTGCATGCGCAGGATGCGACCCAGCAGGGCCTGATGGCTTTTGTCATCAGCGACTGCCACTTTGACCGCGCGACGCTGGAGCAGCAGGTTTTGCAGCAGGCCCGGGAACAGCTGGGCTGGCATGACATGCAGGCCATCCAGACGGTGATCGAGAAGCGCGCCACCTTTGCCTGCACGCCCGCGCTGCAGCGCCCTGGCATGGAGCTCGGCCATGGCCTGTGGGCCTGCGGCGACTATGTCGACGGCCCTTATCCGGCGACGCTGGAGGGCGCGGTGCGCAGCGGCATGGCCGCGGTGCGGCGGATGGCGGCAGCGCAGCCCGCATAGCCTGCCGTGCTAGTTCCTATGGGCTAGTGCAAGCCGCGCGGCACTGGGGAAAACCTGAGGCCGCCATAGTCCAAATAACCGAGTTTTGACAGCCGTTTGACAGCCACAGTTGCAACCATGGACCGACAGTCCCTCTGCACTCAAAAAAGCAAAGCCACGGAGACAATATGGCATCGACATTCGACAAATCCACCCACGAAATCCTGAACATCTCGCGCCGCCATCTGCTGGCCGGAGCCGGGGCGCTGGCCTGCAGCAGCCTGCTGCCCGGCATGGCCCGCGCCGCCGAAGACGGCTGGCCCGCACGGCCGGTGCGCTTTGTGGTGCCGTTCGCGCCGGGCGGCAGCTCGGAGATCGTGGCCCGCTCCACGGCGGCCGAGCTCTCCAAGACCCTGGGCCAGAACGTGTTCGTGGACAACAAGCCCGGTGCCGCCGGCAATATCGCCATGCAGGAAGTGGCGCGCGCCGACGACCAGAGCACCGTCATCCTCGGCCATATCGGCACCCTGGCCGTGAATCCCTATATCTTCGACAAGCTGCCCTACGACCCGAAGAAGGACTTTGTGCCCGTGAGCCTGCTGGCCAAGGTGCCCAGCCTGTATGTGGTGCACCCCGACCTGCCCGTCAAGAACATTGCCGATCTGGTGGCTTATGCCAAGAAGAACCCCGGCAGGCTCAGCTATGGCTCGGCCGGCAACGGCAGCGCGGGCCATCTGGCTTTTGAATACCTGAAGATGACGGCCGATATCTTCATGCTCCATGTGCCTTATCGCGGCACCGGCCCCATGATGACCGACCTGCTCTCGGGCCGACTCGATGCGGCCTCCGTGGGTGCGGCCGCGCTGCTGCCCTTCATCAAGGCCGGCAAGGTGCGCTGCATCGCCACGGGTTCCACCAAGCGCCTGCCCCAGCTACCCGATGTGCCCACGGTGGCCGAGCAGGGCTTCCCCGGCTTCGAGATGACCCAGTGGTATGGCATGCTCGCGCCCTCGTCGCTGCCGCGCACCCATGTGGACAGGCTGGCGGCCGAATGCGCCAAGGCCGTCAAGGCCCCCGATGCGCTCAAGCGCCTGCAGGGCGACGCGGCCGAGCCCATAGGCAGCACGCCCGAGCAGTTTGCCCAGTTCATCGCCACCGAGCAGAACCGCTGGCAGAAGGTGCTCAAGCGTGCCCAGGTGAAACCAGGTTAACCCCCTGAGCCGCTACGCGGCTTCCCCCTAAGGGGACGACGGCCTTTGCTACGGGGCGGCCCTTGCTGGCCGTCCCGCTCGTTGCGGCATGCCTCTTCAAACGCAGCGTTCTATGACCCAGGTCAGTGGCTCTCTATCCACCACTGGATGATGATCTTGGCCAGATAGCCCACAAAGCCCACGCCCAGACCCAGAAAGATCACAAAGGTGCCGAACTTGCCGGCCTTGGACTGACGTGCCAGCTGCAAGATGATGAACACCATGAACAGGATGAAGGCGCCCACGCCCCAGGTCAGGAAAAAGTGGGCGATCTGCTCTTCCGTATAACCAAATATCACGACAACCAAGTCCTCACAGCCGGGCCCTGGTTGTGGCGTACTCAGGTGGCAGGCTCCATCGCTTCATCCCTGGCGGGGAATGCCGAGGCATCCACCAGATCGCGATAGGCATGCCAGCTGGCATGGCCCAGCAGAGGCATCACAAAAACCAGCCCCAGCAGATAGCTGCCTAGGCCCAGCAAAGTTAACAACACAATCAGCGCCGCCCACAGGGCCATGGGGCCCGGGTTGGCCAGCACAACGGACCAGCTGGTCAACACGGCCTGGCGCACGCTGACTCGTCTGTCCAGCATCAGCGGCATGGCCACCACGCTGGACGCAAAAATCGGGGCAGCCAGAAAGCTGCCGAGCGCCATCCACTGCAGGAACAACTGGCCGTCCTTGGCCAGCACCACATGATGAACAAAGTCCTGCAGTGTGGCCACATGCACGGGCGACATCACGGTGATCAGGGATGCCGAAACCAGCACCCAGCCCGTGGCGGCCAGCGCCAGCAGCGCGCCGAACTGCACCATGCACCAGTACCCGCCGCGGCCAGAAGCATGACAGCTTTGCCATTGGGTCCAGCTGCGGTGAATCAAACCCATGTCCACGGCTTCGCCGCGCTCCATGGCCCGGCTGATGGCATACAGGCTGGTCGCCACCACCGGACCGAGCACCAGAAAGCCCGACAAGGCCCCGGCCATCAGCCAGAAACGATTGTGCCCGATGGCCAATATCAGAGCGCCGATCAGGACCAAGGCCAGACCATGGGCCAGACTGATTAAGGGAGCGTTAGCGATGTCCTGAAAAGCCTTGCCGAGCCAGACCTGGGGCTGGCTCCAGGCCATGGAGCGGACCGGCGCCAGAGGCGGCGGCGCGAAGATGCGGGCGGACAGGCAGGCAGGCATGGGCAGCTCCTCGTTCGCTGCCTGAAAAAGCCCAGCCTCTTCAGATCAGCGATCCGCCAGCCCCTGGCACAACTGCAAAAGGCTGGCCACTGTGACGTGGGGCTCGGGCCCCTCGTGAGGCCATGCTAACTGCGCGCGGTTCAGCCAGACTGCGTGCATACCCGCATCCATGGCGCCCTGGGCGTCCAGCGCAGCATCGTCGCCTATATGCAGCACATGCTCGGGAGCCACGCCCACCGCATCGGCCGCCGCATGGAAGAAGCGCGCCTCGGGCTTGGCCATGCCCGCACCGCTGGCCGACAAAGAGGCGCGAAAGTGCTGGCCTATACCGACCACATGCACATTGGCATTGCCGTTGGACAGGGCCACCACCGGCCAGCGCTGCGACAGAAACTCCAGGGCCGGCAGGGCATCGTCGAACAGCTCCACGCGCTGGCGTGCGGCAAAGAACTCGTCGAACGCGGGCTCGGCCAGCGCCGGGTCGTCGCCGGCGCGCGTCAGGGCCAGGCGTATGGATTCGCGGCGCAGGCCGCTGAGATCGGCTTTCAGGTCGGGGCGCAGCTCCACGATTTCATGCCGCAGCGCACGCACCCTGGCGGTGTCGCCGAGGTAGGCGGCCGTGGCCGGCGCATGCGCGGCCAGCCACTGCAGCAAAACGGCTTCGGCCTTGGCAATCGTGGGCCAGATGGGCCACAGCGTGTCATCGAGGTCCAGGCTGATGGCGCGAATCTGCCCGCTGCGGCGCAGCCGCTGCAGGGTTTCGACGCCAATGTCGGTGGTATCTTGGGATTGCATGCCCCAAGAATAGCCGCCAACGCAATGCCTGGCAGCCGCTGCGCCCATCTCATTCGCTGACACAATTGCAATATGCCATCACGCTTTGCGCCCGAACCCCGCTTCCGTCACGATCAATCCGCCCGCACCGCCATTCTGCTGTGCAATCTGGGCACGCCCGAGGCTCCCACGGCCGCGGCCGTGCGCCCGTATCTCGCGGAATTTCTGGGCGACGACCGCGTGGTGGAGATTCCCAAGCTCGCCTGGTGGCCGATTCTGCACGGCATCATCCTGCGCACCCGCCCGGCCAAGTCGGCGGCCAAGTACGCCACGGTCTGGCATGACACAGACGGCTCGCCGCTGTTGCACTGGACCCAGCGCCAGGCCACGCTGCTGCGCGGCTGGCTGGGCGAGCGCGGCCACAATGTGCTGGTGCTGCCCGCCATGCGCTACGGCAAGCCGTCGATTGCGGCCCAGCTCGATGCACTCAAGAAAGAAGGCGTGACGCGCATTCTGATCCTGCCGCTCTACCCCCAGTACTCGGGCACGACCACGGCCAGCGTGTTCGATGCCGTCTATGACTGGGCCAGGACCCAGCGCCATATCCCCGAGCTGCGCTTTGTGAACCGCTACCACGACGATGCCGGCTATATCGAAGCCCTGGCCCAGCGCATAGAAGCCCACTGGCGCGGCCACGGCCGCGGCGAGAAGCTGGTCATGAGCTTTCACGGCGTGCCCGAGCGCACCCTGCATCTGGGCGACCCCTACCATTGCGAATCGCACAAGACGGCGCGCCTGCTGGCCGAGCGGCTCAAGCTCAATGCCGACCAGTACCTGCTCACCTTCCAGTCGCGCTTCGGCAAGGCCAAATGGCTGGAGCCCTATACCGAGCCTTCGCTGATTGCCCTGGCCGAGGCCGGCACCAAGCGCGTCGATGTGGTCTGCCCGGGCTTCACCAGCGACTGCCTGGAAACCCTGGAGGAAATCAACCAGGAAGCGCGTGAAGCGTTTCTGCACGCGGGCGGCCAGCAGTTCGAATACATAGCCTGTCTCAACGACAGCGCCCCCTGGATCACGGCGCTCAGCGATATTGCGCAGCAGCACCTGCAAGGCTGGCCGACCCAGCGCGAAGACGAAGCGGAACTGAAAACCCGGGCCCAGCTGGCCAAGGCTTGCGGCGCAGCTCAGTAACGCCCGAAGTACCCCTACCGGCATGACCAGCCATCCTCTCTTGCAGTTTCGTGATTTCTGCACTGCAGACCTGCCCGTCATGGCCCTGGCCATGGGCGATGCCCGGGTCACGCAGTTCTATGGCCTGGAGACAGAGCAGACCGATCCCCAGGCCATCGCCCGCGAACAGCTCGCCTGGTACCAGCAGCAGACCGCGGCCGGCGAAGGCTGGTGGCAGGCCATCTGCGCGCAAGGCCAGGTGCTGGGTGCTGTAGGCGTCTATGACCGTGATGACGATGGCGACAGCGCCGAACTAGGCTACTGGCTGCTGTCCAGCCATTGGGGCCGGGGCTTGATGCGCCTGGCATTGCGCCAGTGGCTGCCCCTGGCCTTCGAGCAGCTGAAGCTGCACAGCGTCGTGGCCTATGTGGAGCCCGGGAACCTGGCCTCAAGCAAGCTGCTGACGGCGGCAGGCTTCACGCACGAAGGCTTGCTGCGCGAATGCACCAGGCGCGCA
>JAFAIY010000554.1 GCA_019236485.1 Comamonas sp.
CGGTCTTTTCGGGCCTCAGTTTTCGGCGGCGGCCTGAACAATGCAGGCCGAGAGCTTTTCAAAGTGCTTGTGCGCGGCCTCGCTGAGTTCGATCTGCTTGCGGCGCGCGTCTTCGGTATCGGCCAGCAGAATCCAGCCTTTCTGGCGCATGGATTTGAGGCGGGTGTGAATCGTGGCCGGCGAACTCAGCTCGCGCTGAGCCATGAGGTCGCGCACGCAAAGGCGTTCCTGGCGCGTGCCGGCATTGGCAATCTGTTCCAGCAGTCGCTCTTCCAGCGGGTCCAGGGCGGGCAATGTGGGCAGGCCGCGGATAGTCTCGGCCAACTGCAGAAAGCGTAGATAGATATCGGCAGACAAAGACTTTTTCATTGGGAGCAAAGAGAGAGGATGCGCCGTTTTGGTGCAGGAGAGATAACCAGCACTGATAATACTGCGCGTGAGACGATCAATACCAATGAAGAATATTTTCACGCAATTTGCAATGGCCGTGGTTACGGCCTTGCTATTTGTATTGATGCTGGTCGTGAATGAGTGGATGTTCGCCTCTCTGATATTCACCCAGGGCGCCAACTGGATTTATCTGCCCGCGGGCGTGCGTCTGCTGTGCACCTTGCTGTTTGCCGAGGCAGGAGCCGCGGGGCTATTAATCGGAGCCTGGCTGACCGGCTTTTTCTATTTCTTCCCCGGTGACTGGTGGCGTTCGTTTTCGGGCGCCATCGTGGCCACGCTCGCGCCCTATGGCATGTATTGCGCGGCCCGCCGATATATGGGCCTGAACCGCTCCCTGGTCAGCCTCACACCCAAGCGCTTGCTGTGGCTGGGCCTGATCTATGCGCTGGCAAATGGCTCGGCATACCAGGTCTGGCTGGTTTTCCGGGGGCAGGGCATGGATCTGGAGCGCTTTCTCGTGACCATCTGGGGAGACTTCAGCGGGACCCTGATCGTGCTCTATGCGTTCAAGGCGGTGCTGATGCTGCTGCCCGAGCCCGGCGATCGCCATGGGCTCAAATGAGTCCGGCCGGGGGCCGGACCTGATTTCTAAACTGCAACAACAACGGTCGGAGCCATGACTTCAGCATCCTCGCCTGCTTCCGGCATGAGCCGGGCGGACTGGTTCAGCGCCATCATCGTCATCGTGGTCTGGGGACTCAATTTCGTGGTCATGAAGTGGGGTCTGGCCACGCTGTCGCCGCTGCTGCTGTGCGCGCTGCGCTTTGCCGCGGCATCGCTGCCCCTGCTGCTGTTCGTGCGTCCGCCGCGCAATCTGTCCTGGGGCCTGCTGGCGGCCTATGGGCTGGTGCAGGGCGTGGGGCAGTTCGGCCTGCTGTTCACGGGAATGAAACTGGGCATGCCGGCGGGCATGGCTTCCGTGGTGCTGCAGACCCAGGCCTTCATCACCATGTTGCTGGCGGCCGTGTTTCTGCACGAGAAGCCGCAGCGCTGGCAGTGGATAGGGCTGCTGATCGCCATTGCGGGCCTGGTGCTGATCGGCGCGGCCCATGGCAACGGAGCCGCGGGCATGACCCTGATCGGCTTTGTGCTGACCGTGGGCGCGGCCGCCATGTGGGCCAGTTCCAATCTGCTGACGCGCCTGGCCGCGCGGCAGGGCTCTTATGAGCCCGCGTCCTTCATCGTCTGGACCAGCGTGTTTCCCATTGTTCCGCTGCTGCTGCTTTCCTGGTGGCTGGAGGGCGGTGAAACCATGGTCTTGCAGCTCAGCCTCATAGGCTGGCGCGAGCTGGGCGTGATTGCCTATCTGGCCCTGCTGTCCACCCTGCTGGGCTATGGCCTGTGGACGCGGCTGTTGCAGCGCTATGCGGCCAGCACCGTGGCGCCGCTGTCCCTGCTGGTGCCGGTGATAGGCCTGCTGTCGGCCATGCTGCTGCTGGGCGAGTTTCCCTCGGGGCTGCAATGGCTGGGCACGCTGGGCGTGCTGCTGGGCATGGTGGTCAACCAGTTCGGCGGCCGCTGGATGCGGCGCTGAAGAAGCGGCGCCCTCAGCGCCCGCGCTGGTCCTGGCGCTGTTGCTTGCGCAAGGTGTAGAGATACAGGCTTTCGGTCTTCTCGCGCGCCCAGGGCGTCTTGCGCAGGAATTTGAGGCTGGAGCTGATGCTGGGATTGACGCTGAAGCAGCGCAGGGGAATGCATTCGCTCAAGCCATCCCAGCCGTAGTAGTCCACGAGTTCGGTGACCATGCGCTCCAGCGTGATGCCGTGCAGAGGATTGCGCGGTTGCGCAGAAGTATTCATGCCGTGATTATCGTGCCATGCGGGCCCGGCCGCGGTCAGCGGGGTTTTGTCGTGGTCCGCGCAAATCGGGCTTGAATATGCCGTGGTCCCAGTGCAGACAAGCGCTATCAGCTATTGAAAGCAGAGCGGATACAAACGGCCTGCGCCGGCGCGCCTAGACCTCAAAGGCCGGATGAAAGCCCGCCGTGGCCTGCAGGGGCACGGGCGCTTTGCCATCTAGGCGCTGGGCCATGAAGTACTCGGCCGGTACGCCCGGCACGCTCAAGCGGTGCTGGTGGTGAAAGCCAAAGCAGGTGTAGTAGTCGGGCTCGCCAAGCACCACCACGCCTTCCACGCCCAAGGCCTTGAGCTGCTGCAGTGCTTGGCGAATCAGCCGGCTGCCTATGCCCTGGCCCTGGCCCTGGCCCTGGCGGCCAGGGGCAACGGAGACCGGTGCCATCACCAGCCAGGTCCCGGGGCTGACGGATGCTGCTTCGAGGCCGACAGGAGAGAACGCGATATGACCGACGATATCTTCTCCATCCTGGGCCACCAGCGAGAGACTGAGGGCACCGGCATCGCGCAGGCCT
>JAFAIY010000564.1 GCA_019236485.1 Comamonas sp.
TGCCCAGCACGGTGAATCTGAGCTGGGCCAAGGGCGACGGGGTGCTTAGCCTGAATATGCTGCGCTACCAGACCTTGCAGGATCCGGCATCGCCGATCGCGCCGCCCTACAGCATCGTGCCGCAGCTGCAGTATCGCTATACGCCGCTGGACCTGCCGCATGGGCTGGACTTCACGGCGGTGGCCGACACCACGCGTTTTGAGCTGATCCGTCCCATTGCGGGCCAGGTCGGCAACAATGGCCAGCGCAGCTATGTGCAGGCACAGCTGAGTCGGCCATTCTTGTCGCCCGGCGCCTTCATCACGCCCAAGCTGATGCTGCACTCGGCCATGTATCAGACCGATCAGTTGATGAGCAATGGCAGCAAGAGCGCCAATCGCACCCTGCCGACCTTCAGCCTGGACAGCGGTCTGGTCTTCGAGCGCGATACCTCCTGGTTCGGCAAAAATCTGTTGCAGACCTTCGAGCCGCGAGCCTTCTACACCTATACACCCTATCGCGACCAGAGCATGCTGCCGCTGTATGACACGGCGCGCAATGACTTCAATTTCGCCAGCATTTTTTCCGAGAATGATTACGGCGGTCAGGACCGTATTGCCGACAACAATCTGCTGACGTTGGGCGCGACCTCGCGGTTTATCGATCCCACCACGGGAGCCGAAAAACTCAAGCTGGCCATCGCCCAACGCGTGCGTTTCTCGGACCAGAAAGTGCTGCTGCCGGGCGAGGTGCCGGCGACCAGCCGCTTTTCCGATATCTTGCTGGGAGCCGCTGTTAACTGGACGGACAAATGGTCCACGGAAGCCACGACGCAGTACAACCAGGATTTGAACCGTACGGTGCGCACCACGGCGACGGCTCGCTACAGCCCCGGCAACTACCGCACGTTCAACATCGGCTACCGCACCCAATACGACACGGTGGCCCGTACCGATGCCAGCAAGCTGGTCGATGTGGGCTGGCAGTGGCCCATCAACGATCTCTGGGGCGACAAGGGCAAGGACCTCGGCCCGGGTCGCGGCCAGGGCGGTGGCCGCTGGTATGCGGTGGGACGTCTGAACTACAGCATCAAGGACCGGCAGCTCGTCGATACCGTGATCGGTTTCGAATATGACGGCTGCTGCTGGATTGGCCGCGTGGTGCTGGAGCGCCTGCAGAGCTCGGTCATCCAATCCAATCTGCGTCTGTTGTTCCAGATGGAGTTCGTGGGCTTCTCGCGGCTGAGCTTTGGCGCCGATCCCACCTCCAGCCTCAAGCAGAATGTGCCCCGCTACCAATATTTGCGTGAGGCGGTGACTCCGCCCAGCCGCTTCACAAATTACGATTAATCAAGGCATTTTCATGCGTTTTTTCTCCAAGACATCGAGTGCATGCGCCGTCGCCGTGACCCTGGCCTTGATGGCGGGTGCGCAGGCTCAGGGCCTGAAAACTCCGGGCAAGGCCAAGAGTGGCAGCACTCCTTCCATTTCGCGCGCTCTGGATGCGACCGCACAGCCCTCAGGGCGTCAGCCCGCCGCTTCGGCTGCAGCCAGCGGGCTGCGCTCGGCCGATTACATCGTGGCCCTGGTCAATTCCGAGCCCATCACCAATAACGAGGTGCTGGCGCGCATGGCGCGTGTGACCCAGAACGTGACCGAGCAGGGCGGTCAGCTGCCGCCCAAGGCCGAGCTGGCCCGCCAGGTGCTGGAGCGCCTGATTGTCGAGAAGGTGCAGCTGCAGGAAGCCCGGGATTCCGGTATCAACGTCGATGACTTGACCGTGAATCAGGCCATGGCCAATGTGGCGCGTCAGAACAATACGGACAAGGCCGGTCTGCTGGCGCGCCTCAAGGCCGATGGCATTTCGGAAGAGCAGTTCCGTGCCGAAATCCGCAGCCAGATGCTGATGCAGCGCGTGCGCGAGCGCGATGTCGATGGCAAGGTCAAGGTCACGGAGGCCGATATCGACCGCTATCTCAAGGAGCAGAGGCGCCCCGGCGAGGCTGTTGCTGGCGCGATGGCCAATCTGGGCCATATCCTGATTCTCGTGCCGGAGAACGCCAGCCCGGCGGTGGTCGCCGAGCGTGAAGCCAAGGCCAAGCAGGCCGCCGAGGCGGCCCGCAACAATGCGGATTTCATCGCTGCGGTACGCCAGTTCTCCGATGTGCCCGATGGCCGGGGCGGCGGCGCCATGGGCATGCGTCCCATGAGCGAGTATCCCGAGCTGTTTGTCAAGGAGGTGGGCTCGGCAGCGACCGGCTCCATCATTGGCCCGTTCCGCTCCGATGCGGGTTTCCACGTGCTCAAGGTGCTGGAAAAGACCCAGGCCGGCGCTGCACCGGCCTACATCACGCAAAACCATGGGCGCCATATTCTGCTCACCGTGGGCAATGGCATGACGGAAACCGAGGCCGCCAAGCGTCTGCAGGATTACAAGCGCCGCATCCAGGCCGGTCAGGCCACGTTCCAGCAGCTGGCCGAAGAATTCTCCAAGGACGGCAGCGCGCGCAATGGCGGCGATCTGGGCTGGTCCTCGCCGGGCCAGTTCGTGCCCGAGTTCGAGCGCGTGCTCGATGCGCTGCAGCCCGGCGAAATCAGCGACCCCGTGGTCTCGCGCTTTGGCGTGCACCTGATCCAGCTGATCGAGCGGCGCCAGGAAAAGCTCACCCCGCGCGAGCAGCGCGACATGGTGCGCAACATCGTGCGTGAACGCAAGGCCGAACAGGACTATGAAACCTGGCTCAAGGAACTGCGCGGCAAGGCCTTTGTCGAGTATCGCGAGCCTCCGCAATAAGCAGCCAGGGCCTATGCCCATGCAGGCTGCTTGCCGTGCCCGGCAATGTCATGATCGGGCACCGGGCAGCCCCCTTCCCATTTCCAAGCGGTGCCGAGGCGCCGCTTTCGCATTCATGAAACATATTCCACGCAAGCGCTTCGGCCAGAATTTCCTGACCGACGGCGCCATCATCGACAACATCGTCCAGGCCATAGCTCCTCAGCCCGGCCAGCCCATGGTGGAGATCGGCCCCGGTCTCATGGCGCTGTCCCAGCCCCTGGTCGAGCGCCTGGGCAAGCTCACGGTGATCGAGCTGGACCGCGATCTGGCCGCGCGCCTGCGCCTGCGCGAGGATCTGGACGTGGTCGAGTCCGACGTGCTCAAGGTGGACTTCCGGGCGTTGGCCGCACGACTGGGCGTGACCAAGTTGCGCGTGGTGGGCAATCTGCCCTACAACATCTCCAGCCCCATTCTTTTCCATCTGCTGGAGCAGGTGGATGTGGTGGAAGACCAGCACTTCATGCTGCAAAAAGAGGTGATAGACCGCATGGTGGCCGAGCCCGCCACGGCCGCCTACGGGCGCCTGTCGGTGATGCTGCAATGGCGCTATGCGATGGAAGATGTGCTGTTCGTGCCGCCCGAGAGCTTCAATCCGCCGCCCAAGGTGGACAGCGCCGTGGTGCGCATGGTCCCGCGCGAAACCCCGGCCGCCCTCGACCCCAAGCTGCTCGAAGCCATGGTGCAGGTGGCCTTCAGCCAGCGCCGCAAGATCCTGCGCAACACCCTGGGCAAGTGGCTGGACGAAAAAGGCTTTGCGGGCGAGTTCAATCTGCAGCGCCGTGCCGAGGAAGTGCCGGTGGCCGAGTACGAGGCTCTGGCGGCCCAGCTGTCCTGAATTCCGATGAAATTCGCTGCAAGCGCTTGATGGGTCAGCGCTTGCAGCTATTGATCCGGCAGTTCAGGCCGTGGCCTGCAGCGCATCGCCCAGCGCATTGATCAGGCGCTCGATCTCGGCTTTTTCGCTGATGAAAGGCGGTGCCAGCTGAATCGTGTCGCCGCCGTAGCGCACATAAAAGCCGGCATCCCAGCACTTCATGGCGATCTCGTAAGGGCGTTTGGCGGACTCGCCGGGAAGCGGGTCTATGCTCAGCCCCGCGGCCAGGCCGATGTTGCGGATGTCGAGCACATGCTTGTGGCCCTTGAGGCTGTGCACGGCCTGCTCGAAGAAGGCCGCCATGGTCTTGACGCGGCCCGGGCCGTCCTCCCGCTCCAGCAGCTCTAGCGCGGCAATGCCGGCGGTGCAGGCCACGGGGTGGGCCGAATAGGTATAGCCGTGGGCAAACTCCAGCATGTATTCGGGCCCCCCGGCGGCCATGAAGCTGTTGTAGATCTCGGGCGTCACCACGCAGGCGCCCAGCGGTTGCGCGCCATTGGTGACCTGCTTGGCAATGTTCAGGATGTCGGGCGTCACGCCAAAGGCCTCGGCGGCCGTCATCGCACCCAGGCGGCCAAAGCCCGTGATGACCTCGTCGAAGATCAGCAGAATGCCGTGCTGGGTGCAGATCTCGCGCAGACGCTGCAGATAGCCGGTTGGCGGAATCACCACCCCGCCCGAGCCCGACATGGGCTCGACGATCACGGCGGCGATATTGCTGGCGTCATGCAGTGCGATCAGGTCCAGCAGCCTGTCGGCCAGGGCCTTGCCATCGCTGTGTCCGCTGGTCTGCGGCTGGCCTTTGCAGAACGAGCCCATGGGCGGCTGGGTATGGGGCAGGTGATCGGCCTCAACCCCCTGGCCGAAGGCCTTGCGGTTGCCGCCCATGCCGCCTACCGAGATGCCGCCGAAGTTCACGCCGTGATAGCCCTTCTCGCGGCCTATCAGTCGCGTCTTCGTGCCCTGGCCCTTGGCGCGCCAGTAGGCGCGGGCCATCTTGAGCGAGGTGTCGGCGGCTTCCGAGCCCGAGCCCGTGAAGAACACATGCGAGAGCCCCTCAGGCATCAGCCCGACGATGCGATTGGCCAGCTCGAACGAGGCCGGGTGGCCGAA
>JAFAIY010000354.1 GCA_019236485.1 Comamonas sp.
TTGCCGCCCTGCTCGCCCGCGTTCTCCACGATGGCGCGGGCCCTGGCCTCGTCGCCGGCCTCCAGCGCCGGCGCCAGCGGGTTTTTCTCGAACGGCAGATGGGCCGATGCCACCGAGGAAATGACCACGGCCGCGGGCCGATGCCCCTGCTTCAGCACTGGCAGGAAAGCGTCCATCAGCTCGGTCGCGCCGAAGTAATTGACCGAGACCACATTGCCGACCACCTTGGTCTGCGGCCCCAGGCCTGCGCACAGCACGATGCCGTCGAGCGCGCCCGCGCACTGCTCGAGCACCGCGGCAATCGCCTGCTGACGGCCTGCGGCACTCGAGAGGTCGGCGATGACCTCGGCGTCGCGGATGTCTATGCCTATGATTTTGTGGCCCGCGGCCTCCAGGGCCTGGCGGGTGGCGGCGCCGATACCGGTGGCGCAGCCGCTCATCACGATGGTGGACATGTCTCTTCCTTGTTTGCGTGGTTGTGATGGCGCCCATCAAAGCCCATCGGGCGCGCACAGACTACATGCAAACGGACGATGTGATTCCCGCGGCGAAAATTTACCGTGGCCGCTCGCACCATCGCCGCCGAACTCGGCCCACCAACTGAGGAGACATACAGAAAAATGAGCAATCCCCACGCATCCCTGCTGCAGCCAGGGCGTATCGGCTCCATGGAGCTGAAGAACCGCATCGTCATGGCGCCCATGGGCGACAACTTCGGCGGCACCGACGGCAGCTGCGGCGAAAAGACCCAGGCCTATTACGAGGCGCGTGCCAAGGGCGGCACCAGCCTCATCATCATGGGCACCACGGCCATCTCCTGGCCTTCGGGCACCAGCGAGCCGCACCAGCTGGGCATCTCGGACGACAGCTTCATCCCCGGCCTGGCCGAGGCCGCGCGCCGCGTGCATGCGCATGGCGGCAAGATCGCGGTGCAGATCAACCACAGCGGCAAGGTGGCCGCCCACGACCGCGCCTGCGGCCGCGAAATGTGGGTCTCCTCCATCCCGCCCGATGCGCCCGTGCCCGAGGCCATGCGCACCATCACGCCCCAGGAGTTCTCGACCTTTGTGGGCGTGGGCCCGTATCCGGACCGCTATCGCGTGATGGACAAGGCCGATATCGCGCAGATGATCGAATGGTTTGCGGCCGCCGCCGTGCGCGCCAAGCAGGCCGACTTCGATGCGGTGGAAGTGCATTGCGCGCACAACTACATGATCGCCAACTTCCTCTCGCCGTTCTTCAACAGCCGGACTGACGAATACGGCGGCAGCTATGAAAACCGCAACCGCCTGCTGCGCGAGATGCTGACCGAGGTGCGCAGGCGCGTGGGCCCCGACTACCCGATCTGGGTGCGCCTGGATGCCGAGGAAATGCACACGCCCGGCGGCATCACCATGGACGAGGCGCTCAAGACCGCCAAGCTCTGCGAGGAGCTGGGCGTGGACGCCATCAGCGTCTCGGCCTATGCGCGCATGCCCACGGGTTCGGCCTTCACCGATGCGCCGATTCCGCAGCAGCCCAATGCCTACCGCGAGTTCGCGGGCCGCTTCAAGAAGGCGGTGCGCATTCCCATCATCTCGGCCGGCCGCTGGGAGCTGGACGATGCCGCGGCCGCCGTGGCCGGCGGCGAGATCGACTTTGTGGCCATGGGCCGCAAGCTGCTGGCCGAGCCCGAGCTGCCCAACAAGCTGCAGGCCAATGCCGCGCAGGATGTGCGCCCCTGCATCTACTGCTATGCCTGCGTGAGCGAGATCTTCGTCAACCGCGGCATCAAATGCGCGGTCAACGCCCAGACCGGCCACGAGTTCGAAGCACCCATCACTTTCGCGCAGAAGCCCAAGCATGTTCTGGTCGTCGGCGGCGGCCCCTCGGGCATGGAGGCCGCGCGCGTGGCGGCCCTGCGCGGCCACCGCGTGACTCTGGCCGAGCGCAGCGACCGCCTGGGCGGCACGCTGTTCTTTGCGGCCCTGGCCTACCCCGAAAACGGCCGCCTGCTCGACTACTTGGTCAAGCAGATGCAGCACCCGCAGATCGAGTTGCGCCTGAACACCACGGTGGATGCCGGGCTGCTGGCCGAACTCCGGCCCGACGAGATCCTGGTCGGCACCGGCGCCAGGCGCGCGGCCCCCGCCATTCCCGGCGCGGAACAGAACCATGTGTGGAGCGGCGACGAACTGCGCCGCCTGATGACGGGCGACCGCGCCGACGAGATCGCCAAGGCCAAGCTCAGCCTGGCCGAACGCGCGCTGTTCAAGGCCGGCGGCATGCTCAAGGTCACGGACAGCACGGCCGCCATCCAGAACCTGTCCAAGCTGTGGATGCCCCTGGGCAAGCGCGTGGCCATCATAGGCGCGGGTCTGGTGGGCATGGAGCTCGCCGAGTTCCTGCTCGAGCGCGGCCGCGAGGTCACGGTGCTGGACCCCGGCACCCACCCGGGCACCGAGCTGGCCATAGTGCGCCGCTGGCGCGTGTACGACGCCGTCACGGCTCACGGCAAGCTGCGAATGCAGGCCAATGTCACCAGGATAGAGCGCAAGGAAGTGGTGTGGACCGACAAGGCCGGCGCCGAGCAGCGCACGGCCGCCGACTCCGTGGTGCTGGCCATCGGCGCCGAGGCCGATGCGACGGTGGCCGATGGGCTGCAGTCGCTTACCGCCATCCCCGTGCGCCGCATCGGCGACTGCCACGCCCTGGGCTATATCGAGGGCGCGATGCACTCGGGCCATGCCGCGGGCCGCAGCGTCTGAGCGCTGATGGATGCGGGTGCCGGTCGTCATCGACCGGCATTCCGCTCTAAGTTAACCGGCGGGATTGAGCTGAGCAGCGACGGCGATCGGCCCATTGCGGGCCTTCTCACTTCTGTGAAACCGCCGTTCATCCAGTCTCCAAGCCAGCTTGGAGTTACTGGCTTTCCGACCTGCTTCCTCGGGCGACGAGCAAATGCCTACCGTGGAAACGTTGTTGGGCCCCTACGCGCTCACGGGAACGTCGATACCGCGGCCGCACGAATTCAATGAGTTGCCAGTGTCTTGCGGAAAAAGCCAACAACCGCCGCATTGAAGCTCGTATGGAACGCAACCCGATCGAAACCGGGAGCACTGGCGCAAATGGCAGGTGCGAGCGATGCCAGCGCATTGCTACAAGGAGCCAGGAAGTCGAAATGTCCTGCATTAGGGACGACGTGATAGTCCGGCGCGTGCGGCAACGAGAGCCGGACCGCTTCGGCATAGCGTGGATGTGGAACGAGGGTATCGTCTTCAGCGCGCCAGAGCTGTACCGGCACTTTGATGCTCTTGAGCCCATCCGGAGCGAACGTAAAGCCAAGCGCTGGTGCAGCCACCACAGCGGCCTGAACACGAGCGTCCACCACACTGGCTGCTCTAGACGGAGCCACGGGGTGGCCGCTCTTTGCCAGAAGCTGGCATGCAAAATCGTCGGGGTACTGACGGCACATCGGACCGATCTTTGCCAAGTCAGGTACCCCACCGATGATCGCGAGCGTGGTGAAGCCTCCCGCGGAGAAACCGAACATACCGATGCGCGTCGGGTCGATCGATGTATGACCATTCCAGCTTGCCAGCATGTGGTCTATCACTCGGCTGATCTGCCGGGGACGGTCCATGATATCAACGCTGCGACTCTGGTCCGCATAGTTGTCGCCCGTGTGCGTGACGGCTGCCACAACAAAGCCCGCATCAGCCAGCGCAACAGCCGTATCGAAATGCCCAAGGAAGGACCCGCCGCTTCCGTGCGACATCACCACCAGCGGTAGAGCCATTCCGTGGATTGGTCCATTGACCGCAACGCTCATGGTCGTCGGGCCCATTTCCATGGGGTAGGCTGCAGCCGGACTCGGATACCAAATTCCGATTTCTAGTGGCTTGCCCTGCTGATCGGCGGCAACTCCATGCTGAAAACCAGCGGCATGGGCACTGGTTCCAGCAATCGCCAAAGATGCAGCCAAAGTGATCAGTTTGATGTTGAGCGCTTTCATCGTGAGGCCTTCAGTGTGAATGACGCCGGCGATTATCTGGATTGAGCGCGCATTGGTCTTGCGTCTTGCGACGAACTGCCGATTCTCTTCGCCAAGTGCCTATAGCAGGCGCGAAATGGAGCACTGCGAACTCCATCAAAGAGCTGTACGCAACTTACCTGGGGCGGTTCGCTTTGACGACCCGGAAGCCTCCAGGTGCGAATACCGCTTCATGTTGAGCTAGACACCTTGGATAGAGGGCCGCTTCTGGCCGCAGACACTCATGCAGGACTGCGTCCGACCCATTACGAACATTCGGGCACTACGAAAGCTGCCACTCAACGTTGGCGATAAGCGGACGCCGCAGGCGACCGGCTTGCTTGACTAGCTAGGTGGTGTGCCGGAGCGCAGCAGCCGAGGCCCTCAGGAAATCACAGCGGCACACTGCCTTGTCCTTGGCTACTTGTTTCTGGCAGCACTTCAGACGCCACATCCGGTGGAGTTCCCTCGGACACTGCAGCTTTCCGCTGAGCCTTCTCGGCCTTTTTTTTCTTCTTCTCTTGCTCGCGTTGTCGTTTTTCGAATTGGTAGTTTGGTTTGGGCACTGGGCGATTCCTTTTGTGGTCTACGTTGCTCACCATACCCGATGCACCGCTCGCGAAAACTCCCACCTCTACCGGAAGTGTTTTTTGTGCTGTGGTCAGCCCAGCAAAATGACATGCGTCAAGTCAAGGAAATAGATTTGTCCAAAGTGGAAGTGCTCTTGTCCACGCCGCAGCGAGGTATTCACTGCCATGATCTGCACACACTAAGAGCGGCTAACACGACCCAGCAAACCGAAGGTTTGCGGTTGAGACGAGGCGCGAAGCCGCGGGCAGTACAGAAGTACGACAAGGCGAAGCAACGACGTATCAGGGATTGTGTTAGCGGCTCTAAAGGTGGCTGCGGATGACATGGCCAGTCCATTGGATCTGCTTGCTGGAACCTGGATGTCTGCGTCTGGTCGAACGCAGCCGCTCACAAGTCGCAACCAGCACAGTCAGTTCAACCCGAATACGCAAGATTGCCCATAGCTGCTGTCGCCTGCGGTCTCTGTGACGCAAGCAGCTCTATCTGCAACCATCAAAAAAGGGACCTTCTGGTCCCAGTTTTTTGCCGATGATCTTTGAAATGCCGGCTTAGAGCGGACCTTAGAAGTTCGGCGCCTCCACGCCGCCATCCACGCCCAGCACCTTGCCCGTCACCCAGCCGGCCTCAAGCCTTCACTTCGACTACCTGCTCGAAGCCCCCGAAGATCATGCGTTTGCCGTCGAAGGGCATGGGCGGGTTGCCGGGGGCGGACGGATCCATGCGCGGGTCTCCCATCATCTTCTTCATGGCTGCGTCGCGCGTGGCCTTGTCCGGCCATTCGACCCACGAAAACGCCACCGTCTCCTCGGCCGTGGCCTGAACTGCGCGTCGGAAGTCGGTGACTTTGCCATCGGGGACATCATCGCCCCAACCCTCGATCACACGGATTGCGCCCAACTCGATGAATATCGGGTCGAGCTGGCGCGCATGCTCGATGAACTTCTCCTTGTTGGCGGTGGGAACGGCGATCACGAAACCATCGATGTATGACATGTCTTCACCTCTGCTAAGTTGACCGGACGGTGCTGGAGTAGCGCCGCAACAAAGTACCCGCCGAGTCAGCCGCTGCATTGCTGTCAGCGCAGACTCTTTGAGCTCTCAGCTCACGCTCAAGCAATCCGAGCCGAGCATGGCCTTTCAACATTGTCTGTGACGAACGGCAAGCTGAACGAGCAGCACGGCCCATGCACATGCTGCTTGGTCTTCAACCCGATATCGGTCGACGAGTTCGCCAGGACTGTCGTGGCATGGTAGCGCTGCTGAACTGCCGTTTGAAACCGACAGCGTCTGGCCGATAGCATCGGCAGGACACGCCCCGACAGGGCCCCTCATCCATTGACCTGAAAATGGCCTGTCATACTGGCTGCGCATTCGCGCCCTTGATTTTTCATCGCAGCGCCAGTTGTCCTCACACTTTCCAGCAGTACACATATGTCGACACGCTTCCATGCCATTCGTTCTGATATCACGAAGCTTCATGTGGATGCTGTTGTCAATGCCGCAAATTCATCCCTGCTTGGCGGCGGCGGAGTTGACGGGGCTATCCATCGTGCGGCGGGCCCCGACCTGGTACATGAATGCAGGCTGCTCGGTGGCTG
>JAFAIY010000372.1 GCA_019236485.1 Comamonas sp.
GCAAATCCGTGCTGCTGCGCCTGATCGCCGACCTGGACCCGGGCCTGGGCGAGGTCTGGCTGGACGGCCGGCCGCGCAGCAGCTTCAGCGGCCCCGCATGGCGCGGCCAGGTCATGTATCTGGCCGCCGAGCCCGCCTGGTGGAGCAGCGAGCTGGCCGCACATTTCGATGCCGCGGCCTGGCAGCAACTGCCGGCGCTGGCGCTGCGCCTGGGCCTGCGCGAGCAGGCGCTGCAGACCCCGGTGCCGCAGCTGTCGACGGGCGAGCGCCAGCGGCTGGCCCTGCTGCGGGCCCTGCTGCGCAAGCCCAGGGTCCTGCTGCTGGACGAGCCCACGGCGGCGCTGGACGAGGACTCGACCCGCTGCGTGGAGCTGCTGCTGGAAGAGCAGCGCTGCGCGGGCCTGGCCATGCTCTGGGTCACCCACTCCAGGGCTCAGGCCGAGCGCATGGGCTGCGGCCGGCCCTGCCTGTGGCTGGAGCATGGGCGGCTGCATGACGCTGTCCCCGGCGCCGAGGTCCGGCCATGAACAGCGTCATCCATCTGCAGTTCGGCGATCTGATGCTGGCCGCCCTGCTGGTGCTGGCCAGCTCCGCCGCCTCCTGGGCTCTGCGGCTGCAGGTCCAGCAGCAGGTGCTGATCGCCGCGGCCCGCATGGTGGTCCAGCTGCTGCTCGTGGGCTGGGTGCTGCGCTGGGTATTCCAGTCGGCATCGGCGGGCATGACGCTGCTGGTCGTCGTCTTCATGATCGCCGCCGCCGCGCGCGAAGTGGCCGGGCGCCCGCACCAGCACCTGAAGCGCGCCGGCAACTATCCGATTGCGGGCCTGGTGGTCGCGAGCTCCAGCATCGCCACCGTGGTGCTGGCCCTGATGACGGCCGTGCGGCCCGAGCCCTGGTATGACGCGCGCTATGCGATTCCGCTCATGGGCATCGTGCTGGGCGCCGTGCTCAACTCCGCCAGCCTGGGGCTGGACAGTTTTTTTGACGGCGTGCAGCACGGCCGGGCCGCCATCGAGGCCCAGCTGGCCCTGGGCACGGACATGCGCGAAGCACTGGCCCAGCATGTGCGCGCCGCCATACGCCGCGGCCTGGTACCCATCATCAACCAGATGTCCGCGGCCGGATTGATCACCCTGCCCGGCATCATGACCGGCCAGATCCTGGGTGGTATGGACCCTGTGGAGGCCGCCAAATACCAGATCCTGCTGCTGTTTCTGCTCACCGGAGCCGGCGGCCTGGCGGCCGTGGCCAGCGTTTTCCTGGCTGCGCGCGCGCTGACCGACGAACGCGAGCGCCTGCGGCTGGACCGGCTGCAGTCAGCCTGAGCGCGGCAGCAGGCGCTGCAGATCGCTCAGCAGCCGCTCGAACCGGCAGTCATCCAGCCAGGGGCTGTTGCTGATCGCCAGCAGGCGCTGGGCCCAGTCGCGTGCCCGGTCCACAGCGTCGCCGCCCGCGGCGCCCAGCACATGGTCATAGCGGCCGTAGTCGGGCAGCACATGCACAAACGGCAGGGACAGCCCGCTGCCGTCGCCCCAATGGGACTGGAGAAAATCGTCGCGCAGCTGCCCACTCGGCAGGCGCAGCAGAATCACGGGCCATACGCCCTGGGCGCCGCAGGCAGCATCGGCGACCACCTCCAGCCCCAGGGCCTGCAGCCGCGCCACGCGGCCCATAGCCCGCTGCTGCGCCTCGCGCTGGAAGGCCTCGAGCCGGCGCAGCGCATTCGCGCCCACGCGCTGGCGCCAGCGACCCAGCGCATGCTGCGGAATGAAGTCCCCAAAGTCGTCCCCGGCGGCCTCGACCCAGTCGCGGCGCGACAGCGCCTGTGCCAGAGGCCGGCCATAGGCCAGACCCAGGCCCAAGGGCCGGTACAGGGCCGCATAGCCGAGCAGCTCCACGCAGCGGCGCAGCTCCCAGCCCGGGTTGAAGCCTGCCGCGCTGGCCTGGCGCAGCGCTGTGCGCATGGAGGCCTCGCGCGCCACCAGCACCCCGCCCTCGAAGGTGCTCAACCCCTTGCCCACGGCCAGACTGAAAAAGCCCAGATCGCCTCTGAGGCCTACCGACTCACCGCCGCTGCGCGCTCCCAGCGCCTGGGCCGCGTCCTCGATCACATAGGCGCCTACCGCGCGCGCGCAGGCCAGGGCCTGGTCCACATCGGCAACACGGCCGCATAAATGGGTAGGCAGCACGGCCAGCGTCCTGGCGCTGCACAGCCCGCGCAGCGCATCAGGGTCCATGTCCAGGGCGTCGGCGCGCAGATCGCACAGGCGCAGCTGCAGCCCGCACTGCGCAATCGCCAGCGCGACCAGCGGGCAGGTATAGGCCGGCGCGACGACCTCGCTGCGCCCCGGCTCGAGCGCCTTGAGCGCGCGCAGCGCGACCATGAGCGCCGAGGTACCCGAGCATTCCAGCTGCAGCTCGGGCAGCTGCAGCCAGGCCGCCAGATCGCGGCCCAGATCGCCGCCCCGCCAGGGCAGCAGATCGCCGAACTGCAGCGGCAGGCCCGCGGTAGGCGGCACGGTGGGCAGGCGCATCTCAGCGGGCCTTGGGCGCGAGCTCGTTCGTTTCGCTCACGGCCAGACACATGATGCCGGCCACGATGAACAGGCAGCCGATGATCTGCGGCCAGCCTATAGGCTCGTTGAACAGCCAGTACGACACGCCCAGGACCGAGATGATCTCGAGGTGCGAAGCCGCAAATGCCGGGCCGATGGGCGCATGCCTGAGCAGACTCATCCAGGTGAAGAAGGCACCGATATAGCCGACGAAGGCGCCATAGATCCAGGGCTGGCCGAACACCCGCACCAGCCATGCGGCCGAGAACTCCAGCGGCAGGGCCGACTCGCCGGCGTACTTGAAGCTGAGCTGGGCCAGGGTGTCGAAGGCCATGAGCACCAGAAAGCCGATGATATAAAAGCGTTTCATCTTTAGTTATCCGTGGCGTTGTGCTTTACCGCAACGCTTAAAGCCAGCCTGTTCCAGGCCAGGGACAGCGAGCCAGGGCCCAGGCGGCCCCGCCGCCCCGCAGCGAAGCTGTCGTCCCCTTGGGGGAAGGCGCAAGGCGCCTCAGGGGGTCAGTCCAACCACCGCCACGCCGATGGAGACCAGCACGATGCCGGCCACGCGCATGGGCGCCAGCCTTTCCTTGAACAGCACGCGCCCCAGAATCATGATGGCGACGATATTGATCGAGCCCAGCAGCACGCCGTCGGACAGCGGCACCAGCGACAGGAACGCCAGCCAGACCAGGAATTCCGCCACATAGCAGGCCACGCCGACCCAGAGCCAGGGCCGCGCCAGCATGAAGCGCCAGCGCTCCATGCCGTCCCGCTCACCGGGCTCGCTGGCCGCGGCCTTGAAGGCCAGCTGTCCGCCGCTGTCGACCAGCACATTGAGCACCCACAGCGTCACCACCAGGGGCGAAAGATCACTGCCCATGCGCTTCCTTGGCCGGCGTTGCGGCGTTGGCGATGTTCGCCACGAATTCGTTCATCTTGGCGATCACGGTACGGCGCTCGCGGTCGATGGTGATCATGTGATAGCAGTTGTCTAGCAGCACCAGCTCCACATGGGCGTTCTTCGCGCCGCGCTCTATGTCGTAGGCATTGCTGACCGAAGAGATGTCGTCGTCCTTGGCATGGAGGACCAGGCAGGGCGAGCGCAGCCTGTCCAGCTGCGCGAGCACATGGGCCGACAGGGCTCTGAGCTCGATGATGCTCCACCAGGGATTGCCGGGCAGGCCGGCGGCCGCGCTGTCGCCGCTGTGCATCTGCTCGACGATGCGCGCGCGCAGCGCCTCGTCCTTGATGCCGTAGGGCGGCGCTTCCATGAAGACGCTGCGGCGGCCTATGCCCAGCAGGCGGAACAGCGGCAGCAGAAACGCCAGCCGCGTGTAGAACGGGATGCTCCAGCCGTCATAGCGGAAGGTGGTGGACAGCGCGCAGACGCCGGCCACCTGCTCCGGGTTGCGCTCGGCCACGGCCAGGGACAGCAAGGCCCCCATGGACAGGCCGCCGACCACCACATGGTCCACATGCCGGGCAAAGCGCTGCAGGCCGGACTCGGCGCTGGCCAGCCAGTCGGTCCAGCGGGACTCGACCAGGTCTTCCATGCTGCCGCAGTGGCCCGCCAGCTGCACGCCATAGACCGTGAAGCCCTGCTTGTTCAGGCCCTTGCCCAGCAGGCGCATTTCCGCAGGAGTGCCCGTGAGGCCGTGGATCAGCAGCACGCCGGTACGCGCGTTGGGCCCCGCGCCCGGCATGACGAACTCATGCGGCGTGAGGCACAGCGCCTGCAGTGCGGCTTCGTTCCGGGATTCGGCCTGCATCAGTGCAAAGCCATCAAGCGCATTCATGCCAGCTGCTCCACGCCCAGAATCACCTGCTCCAGCAAGGCCGTGGCCTGGCCGAAATGCTCGAAGCTCGCATGCTCTATGCCCCGACTCCGGCAATAGTCGATGAGCTTGTACTTGGCCAGCACGAAGTCGGCCTTGCCCGAGACGCAGAAATCCGATGTGCTGTCGCCGATGTAGAGCACGCGGCCGTGCAGCGCCTGCTGCTCGGCCAGGCGCTCGCATTTGCAGTTGCCGCTGGCGCGCGCGCAGTGCTTGCTGGCCCAGGGCGACTCCAGCCGCCAGCTGCGCGCGCCCGTCTGCACCAGGTGGTTGGCGATGACTTCCAGCTCGCCCAGGCCGTGCCGCGCCAGCACATGGCGGATCGCGTAGTCGATGCCGTCGCTGACCACCTGCACCTTGATGCCGTGGGCCTGGGCTTCGCCGACGAAGCCCGCGAACTGCGCGTCGATCTCTATCGTGTCCAGATGGGATTGCAGCTCGGCCTCGCTCATGTCCAGCAGTGCGACCTGGCCCTTCATGCATTCGCGCGAACCTATGTCGCCGCGCTCCCAGGCCTCTTCCAGCTCCTGCCAGCCGGGCTTGCCGAAGCGGTTGAGCAGGGTGTCGGTCACGTCGAGCAGGCTGATGGTGCCGTCGAAATCGCTTTGCACCATCCAGCCCGTGCGGGATGCGGAATTCTGTGCGGGATAAATGGGAATGCGCTTATTCATGGAAGCTGACCCTTACGTTCTGGCCCACCTTGGCATTGGCCGGGGGCTGATCAAACACCAGCACGCTTTCCACCACGCGCACCGGACCGCGCTGCGTGTCGTCCTGCAGGCGCGCCGTGCCGTAGATGGGGCTGATGCGTTGTACTGTGGCGGTAGGGAACTCGGGCTTGCCGGCCGTGCCGTCGCCGTCGACCAGCACCGTGGCCTTCATGCCTTCGCGAATGGCCGGGACAAAGCTCTCGTTCACCTCGGCGCGCACGATTAGCGGACGCTTGGGCAGCAGCACCATCACATTGCCGCCCGACTGCACCGCGCTGCCCGCATGGGCGTTGATGCGCACCACCGTGGCGGCTTCCGGCGCACGCAGCTCGTGGCGCTGCTGCAGGGCGCGCAGCTGCTCGGAGCGGTGCTTGGCGACACTGGCTTCGGCGGCCGCGATCTCGGCCTCGGCCTGCGCATCGCGCAGAGCCTGGGCGGCCTCGTCCACGTTCTGCTGATCGGCCGCGCCTTCCTTGGCCGCCGCCTGCCAGCGGGCCAGCGTGGACTTCAGGGCCGGCAGGCGCGCCTGCCGCGTCTTGAGCTTGGTCTGGGCCAGCTGCGCTTCCGAATCGGCCACGGCCAGATCCGCCTTGGCCGCTTCATCGGCGAGGCGCAGCACGACCTGGCCTTTTTGCACCTGCTGGCCTTCCTTGACCAGCAGTTGCTGCACCACGCCCGAGGTCGCGGGGGCCAGCTCCAGCAGCCCGCCTTCGACATCGATCTTGCCGCGGGCCACGGCCACGGGGCTGGCGCTGCGCGTCTGGGCCGCTGCCGCGGGGATCAGCGATGCGGTCTCCTTGCCGCGCGAGCAGCCGCCCAGCGCCAGCAGGGCTGCGGTCAACAAGGTCAATCCCGGCAGGATGCCCAGACTGGAGGGAACACGATTCATGAGTTATTCCTTGATGGGGCTGGTCTGGCGCCAGTCGCTGCGAATGGCGCCGTCTTCCATGCCCAGCACGCGGTCCGCATGGCGCACCAGACGCGGGTCGTGGCTGACGCAAAGCACGGTCGTGCCGTGATGGCGCGCCGCCCGGTGCAGAATGTCGATCACGCGCTGGCCGCTCTCGGCGTCCAGCGCACTGGTGGGTTCATCGGCAAACAGCAGCTGCGGCTCCTTGGCCATGGCGCGCGCAATGGCCACACGCTGCTTTTCGCCGCCGGACAGCTGGGCCGGGCGCATATGGCTGCGGTGGGACAGGCCCACCTCGTCCAGCGCGGTCTTGGCGCGGCTCAGGGCTTCGCTGTCCTTGAGGCCCATATAGCCCAGGGGCAGCTGCACCTGCTCCAGCGCCGTCAGCGCGGGGAACAGATTGAAGCCCTGGAACACGAAACCCGTATAGCGCAGGCGGAACTTCTCCAGCGCGCGCTGGCCGAGTTTTGCGAGGTCCTGGCCCAGCACCATGGCCTGGCCGCCATCGGGCTTCTGCAGCCCCGACATCAGGGACAGCAGAGTGCTTTTGCCGCAGCCCGAGGGACCCGAGATCAGGCTCAGCTCGCCCGGATACAGGCTCACGGACAGTCCTTGCAGCACATGCACCTGGACCACGCCCGAGAGAAAGGATTTTTCGAGGTGCACGGCTTCCAGGCTGGGCTTGGCCCCGTTACGCGCTGCAGCAGAGGTGGTGGCGATGGATTCGGTCGTCATGGATGGCATGGGCAGCACCTCAGCGCAGCAGAGTGGCCGGATCGGCCCGCAACAGGCTGCGCATGGCCCCCAGGCCCGACAGCAGGGACAGCACGGCCACCAGCACGCCGCAGGCCAGCACCGCCGGCACATTCAGCGACACCGGCACCCGGTAGGCGGCGGCAATGCTCAGCAGCACCGCGCTGGCCAGTGCCGCCAGCACAAAGCCCAGGCCGCCGATCCAGCAGGCCTGCTCGACCACCACGCGCCCCAGGGAGCCGCGGCTGACCCCCAGCGCATTCAGCACCGCATATTCGCGCGCCGAGCCCGCGACCACGGCCTTGAGCGACTGGCTGGTGACTATGGAGCCCACCAGACACACGATGATGGCCATGAACAGCACGCCCGCACCGGCGCCCGTATCCAGCATCCAGTAGCGCTGGGAACGGCGCGCAAACGCGTCCGCGGTCCAGACTTCATAGGGGCCGAAGCTGCTGGTGGGCTGGCTCAGCCGCTGCTGCACCTGCTCGGCGTCCGCACCATTGCGCAGCTTGGCCACGAAATAGGTGCTGCCCTGGCGCGCATCGCCGTCGGCGATCTCGCGCGCCGTGGCCACCGAGCTCAGCACGTTCACGCCGCCCAGGCCGCGCAGGCCTTCCACGGCCGCCACGATCTGCACCGCATGGTTGTTGATCCAGGCGGTGCCGCCTTCCTGCGTGCCCAGGGTGCCGAGGTCCGCACGGTCCACGATCACGGCCCCGGGTTCGCGCAGGCGCTGCCGCTGCCAGGAGTTCAGCACCTTGGTGAACATCATCGAGCTGTCGGCCGTGCCCACGCCCGACAGATAGATGGAGACCCCGCCGCCGGTGGCGCCATCGGCGCCGCTGCGGGCGCGCCAGTCGCCATCAAGCCAGATATAGGGCTCCACCGCCGCCACATCGGGGTCCATGCGCAAGCGCATTTCCACATCGCTGCCGATGTTGCGGCCGAAGTTCACGCTTTGCGTGCCCGGATAGCCGACCCAGAGGTCGGCCGACGAGGCCGTGACATACACCGCCGCGGAGCCGAAGATGCCCAGCACCAGCGCCGCCTGCATGGCCAGCAGCACCCCCGAGAAGCCCACGGCGAAGATCGAGGGAACAAAGCGGCGCCATTCGTGAACCAGAGTCTTGCGGGCCAGAGCGATCATGGCTGAGCTTCCTGTGCCGCCTGGGCGATGTCATACAGCGGCGCCGCCCCCAGGGCCTTGTACAGGGCCACATAGGCCAGGGCTTCGGCCGCCTGGGCCGTCGCCATATCGCTTTGCGCGAGCAGGGCCGCGCGGCGGTTGTCCATGCCGCCCAGCTCGCTGCCCAGACCCAGCTTCTGGCGCACGGCCTGGGTCTTGTCGCGCGTCAGATAGATCTGCTGGGTCGAACGCAGGCCTTGCAGGCGCTGTTGCTGGGCCGCAATGGCCGCCAGCGCGCTCTCGGCATCGGCCACGCCGTCGAGCACGCTCTGGCGATAGGCCTTGATGCTGGCCTGCAATGCCAGCTCGTTGGCATCGACCTGCGCCCGGCGGCGCCCCCAGTCGAACAGCGGAATATCAATCTGCGGGCCGATCAAGGGCATCTGGTCCGAGGTGGTGCGCAGGTTCTGGGTCAGGTTGTAGGAGTACAGCAGCGAGCCCGTGAGCGTGAAACGCGGATACAGGGCCGCATGCGACATGCCCAGCGCCGCGGCCGCGCGCTCCACAGCGGCTTCCGCGCTTTGGATGTCGGGGCGGTTGCGCAGCAGGTCGGCGGGCACCACGGCCACTCCCTGGAGCGTCGGCAGGCCGGCATCCGGGTCGGCCTGCAGCCACTGGCCGTCCGGGCGGTCACGGCCCAGCAGGGCCGCCAGCCCATGGGCCGCCCTGGCCTGGGCTTCGCTCACCGCGGCCTGCTGGGCCAGCACCTGCTGGCTCAGCAACTGCTGCTGCTGCAGCGCATAGGTATCGCTCAGGCGTTGGGCCCGGCGTACCTGCAGCAGCTCCAGATGGCGCTGGTCCTGGTCCTGCAGCTGCGCCAGCAGGGCGCGTTGGCGCTGGGCCAGGCGGATGTCCAGATAGCGGTGCACCACGCCGGCCACCAGGGCCACCCGGGCCGCATGCAGCTGGGCCCGGGCATCCAGCAGCCCGGCGCTGCCCGCGCGCCTGGCCGACTCGGACTCGCCGAACAGCCCCAGGTCCCAGCTCACTTCCACGCTGGCGTGGAAATAGGAGTCGATGGCAGCGATGTCCTGCAAGGTCCGTGCCCCGGCGCTGACCACCGGCATGAATGGGGAGGCGGCGGTATCGGCCAGCAGCTTCTGCTGGCGCAGCCGCAGCACGGCATGGGCCACGTCGAGGTTCTGGGCCAGGGCCTCGTCCACCAGCGCATTCAGCCGGGGATCGTTCCAGGCCTTCCACCACTCGGCCAGCCTTGTATCCGCGCCGGCAGCGGCCGCCGGCTGCTGCCAGTGCTCGGGCAGCGAGGAGTCCAGGCGGACATCAACAGGTGCCGCGCAGCCTGCGAGCAAGGCCATGGCACTCAGGCACAGGCCGCTCAAGCGGAAGAAGGAAACATGGGAGACAGATTTCACGACGCGACAGGGAAACAGGCGGCAAGGCTAGGAGTATTTGGATGGCGGGAACGCGCAGGCAGGTTCCCAGGCTCGCGATTGAAGCGCGCAAAGCTTGCGCGTGATTGCATGGTTTATGGAGGGAATATGGAGATGTGGTGGCAATATCACATGGGCCGGGCGCGGCTCATAATGCACGCCAGAGCACACTCGGCAGCATTTCCGCCCGGTGTTTTCCTAGCCTGCCAGCCATGAATTCTTTTGCACAACCCGCCTCAACCCCTCTCGTGCTGGTGGTCGAGGACGAACCCAGCATTGCCAGCGTCCTCAGCGCCTATCTGGAGCGCGATGGCCTGCGCTCCCGCGTCGCTCACGACGGCGAAGAGGCTTTGCAGCTGTTTCGCCAGCTGCGCCCCGACCTGATCCTGCTCGACATCCATCTGCCCAAGGTGGACGGGGTGGACGTGCTCAGGGCCATACGCGACGAGGGCCAGGTCCCGGTCATCATGGTGACGGCGCTGGCCGACGACGTGGACAAGCTGCTGGCCCTGCGCCTGGGCGCCGACGACTATGTGGTCAAGCCCTTCAACCCTCCCGAGGTCGTGGCCCGCGTCAGGGCCGTGCTGCGGCGCACCCAAGCCAAGCCCCAGGCCTCGGCCGCGCCCATACGCGTCGGCCCCATAGAGATCGATGTCGATGCGCACAGCGCCGTGGTCTACGACGACGACGGGCACTCGGCGCCGCTGTCGCTGACCCTGACCGAGTTCCGGCTGCTGGCCTGCCTGGCCGCCCAGCCCCGGCGCTGCTTCTCGCGCTCCTATCTGATCGAGAACTGCCTGCCCGAGAGCGACGCGCTGGAGCGCGTGATCGACTCCCATCTGTCCAAGCTCAGACGCAAGCTGCAGCTGGCCGGACAGGATGGCCTGATAGAGACCGTGCGCGGCATAGGCTACCGGCTATGGCCCTGGGACTGAACCGCATCTGGGTCCGCTTCGGCCTGTGGATCACGGCTGCGGTGCTGATGACCATCACCTCGCTGGCCGCCGGCGTGCTGCTGTTTTCCGAGCTCCAGTACCGCGAGTTCTACAAGCAGCTGCCCGCGCCCGTGAAAAGCGAGCTCGATGCCTTGAATGCCCAGGACCTGGACAGCAGCCCGCGCGCGCTGCAGATCTATATCGAGTACTGGGAAGGCGACCGGCTGTTCGGCGAGAAATGGTCGCTGGTCATAGGCCTGGCCATCAGCCTGCCTTTCGGCCTGGGTGTGGGTTTCTGGATCTCGCGGCGCATCACCAGCCCCCTGGCCTCCATGGTGGAGGTGACGGCCCGGGTGGAGGGCGGCGATCTGAGCTCGCGCGCCGTCAAGGGCAACGCCCATGGCGAGATGGCCGAGATGATAGACGCCTTCAACGGCATGGTGGACTCGCTGGAGACCCTGGAAGCCGAGCGTCTGGCCACGGCGGCCTCCATCTCCCATGAGCTGCGCACGCCGTTGACGGTGCTGCAGGCCAGGCTGCATGCGATCTGCGACGGCGTGCTCGAGGCCAGCCCCACGGAGATGAGGACTCTGCTGTCCCAGGTCGAGCACCTGGGGCGGCTGGTCGGGGATCTGCACACCCTGTCCATGGCCGATGCGGGCCAGCTGTCCCTGCGCAAGGAGAGGCTGGATTTTGCGGCCCTGGTGGGCGAGGTCGTCGAAGAGCTGCACCCGCAGCTGCAGAAGCTGGACATGGCTCTGTCGCTGGAGCTGCCGGTGCAGGAAGGCGATGGCAGCACCGACATCCGCGCCGACGCCGACCGCATGCGCCAGATCATCAGCAATCTCATCGGCAATGTGCTGCGCCACGCCAACAGCGGCCGCTGGCTGGGCATCCAGATGGGGTGCGAGACCGATGCCCAGGGCCAGCCCTGGGTGCTGCTCAGCGTCAGCGATGCGGGCCCGGGCCTGCCCGACGAACTCCGGGCCCACCCGTTCCAGCGCTTTGCCCAGGCCCCGGGCAAGCGCCGCCGCGAAGGCTCGGGCCTGGGCCTGTCCATAGTCAAGGCCCTGGTCACGTCGCAGGGCGGCATGGTGGAGGCCGGAACCTCCGAGCGCGGCGGGGCCCGCTTTACCGTGCGCTTTCCGCGTCTGTGAGCCCCAGCGCCGGGTACAGGCTGCCCATGATCTGCTGCAGGCCCTGCTCCAGCAGCTCTTGCACCGGCTGGCTTGCATCCGCCGCTGCCCCCTCCCCACGCCTGGTCTCGGCCCAGAGCCGGGCCCAGGACTGGGCCTGCTGCTGCACCACTGCCTGGGTCAGTGCACTCCACTGCTGCGGCGCCGCGGGGCTGGTATAGCGGCCGCGCCCGCGGCCGAAGTGGGAGACGATCAGGTATTTGAGCAGCACCTGCCCCGTCAGCGCCGTCAGATACTCCGTCGACAGCTGAATGCTTTGCTGCTGCTGATCGAACATCCGGTTCAGCCCCCAGGCCGCTCCGCCGAAGCTCAGAGCGCCTAGCAAGGCCCCGAGCACGGCACCCGCGCCCAGGCTCAGGCCACCGGCCACCAGGTCGGCGCCCAGCCCCGTCGCGGCACCGGCCGTCAGCGCGCCCCAGAGGCTGGCGGCCTGGGCATCCACGGGGGCGTTGATCTGCAGCCGGCCGCGCAGCTGCTCCTGAATCCGGCTCGCGGCCTGGCCGTCCAGCCCATGGATCTCCAGCAGGCGCTGGGTGGCCAGAATATCGGCCTGCCGCAGCTGCTGCAGCATTTGTTCGACCGCCGCCTGGGCCTGGGCGCCCAGCCGGTCCTCCGCGCTGCCGGAGCCGCCCAGCTTCGCTTTCAGCTGGCCCAGGCTTTGCCAGGCCCGGGCCAGCAGCCGACCCTGCTCGGGGTCCAGCCGCTGCTGCAGGCCGGCCGCGGCCAGCAGCTGTGCGGCCAGCACCTCCAGGCTTTGCCGCTCGCGCTGCTGTTGCTGCGCGGCCCGCCGCTCCAGCAGCCTTTGGTACGCGGGCCGTTTGGCCTGCGGCAGCAGCGGGGCAATGCTTTGCATCATCCTGCGCTCATGCCACCAGCTGCGCGTGAACGCATCCAGCACCAGCACCTCGCGCACGG
>JAFAIY010000416.1 GCA_019236485.1 Comamonas sp.
CCGCACCAGTCGGCCACCAGCTGCGATGCATCGCGCAGCACGCCTTGCGCATCCAGCACGGCGGGCTTTTCCTGGCCCGCGCTGCCGTATCGAAGCAGTTTCATCGAAGCTCTCCTCGTTTTCCGTTCCCGGCCATCACCATCAAGCAGACCGGTATAAGCGCCGCCGATAGCTGATATGGCTGCCAAGCCATGTTTCGGGCCGCTCAATGAATTCATAATTTATAGCATCTTGCGCCGATTGCAGGCGCGCCCACCGACGACCCCAGGCATGAACCCAGCTCCTACCACGACGGCCGAGCGGCCGCGCCCGCACAATCTGCGCGAGCTTTTCTGGTCTCTGACCTTTCTGGCCCTGCAGGGCTTTGGCGGCGTGCTGGCCGTGGTGCAGCGCGAGCTGGTGGAAAAGCGCGGCTGGCTGAGCAACGAGGAATTCATCGAGGACTGGGCCGTGGCCCAGATCATGCCCGGCCCGAACGTGGTGAATCTGTGCATCATGCTCGGCGAACGCTACTTCGGCTGGCGCGGCGCCCTGGTGGGCCTGTGCGGCATGCTGGCTTTTCCCATGCTGGTGGTCATCAGCCTGACCCTGGTCTATAGCCAGTTTGCGCATTACCCGGCCGCTGCCGGCGCGCTGCGCGGCATGGGCGCCGTGGCGGCCGGGCTGGTCGCGGGCATGGGACTCAAGCTCGCGGCCACGCTGCGCCTGCACCCCCTGGGCAAATGGTATTGCGCCGGTCTGGCGCTGGCGGCCTTTGCGCTGGTCGCGGTGCTGCACCTGCCGCTGTTCTGGGCGCTGCTGCTGGTCGGCGGCACGGGCTGCGTGCTGACCTACCGGAGGCTCGCATGAACCCGTTGCTGATCCAGCTGCAGGCCCTGGACTGGCTGCATCTGCTTGCCTATTTTCTGTCCCTGTCGCTGATGGCCGTGGGCGGCGCCATCGCCACGGCGCCCGATATGCACCGCTTTCTCGTCGACGGCAATCACTGGCTCACGGACACGCAGTTCACCAGCTCCATTGCCATCGCCCAGGCCGCACCGGGCCCGAATGTGCTGTTCATCGCGCTGCTGGGCTGGAATGTGGGGCTGAATGCCGGCGGCGGCAGCGGCCCGCAGGCCTGGGCGCTGGGGACGCTGGGCGTGGCCGTCTGCATGGCCGGTATTCTGCTGCCCAGCTCGCTGCTGACCTGGCAGGCCTCGCGCTGGGGCCAGCGCAACCGCGACAAGCGCGGCGTGCGCGCCTTCAAACAGGGCATGGCACCGCTGGTGATAGGCCTGCTGCTGGCCACGGGCTGGCTGCTGGGCAGCGCCAGCGGCCAGCCGGCCAGGGACTGGCGGCTGTGGCTGCTGAGCCTGGTCTGCACACTGCTGGTCTGGCGCACGCGCATCCACCTGCTGTGGCTGCTGGCCGGGGGAGCACTGTTGGGAGCGCTGGCCTGGGTGTAAAAAGGCGGTAGTCGCTGCAGGTACCGGGCTCGGCAATTTGGCTAAAAATCAGCCGAAAGCCTATTCCCAACAAGCGCTACCAGCTATCAAATCCATAGAGGACAGCCATGAACACCACCGCCTTTCCCCTGCGCCCTCTGGGCCGCTCCAGCCTGCAGGTTTCGCCGCTGTGCTTTGGCGGCAATGTGTTCGGCTGGACCGTGGACGCCGCCACCAGCTTCTCCTTGCTCGATGCCTGGCTGGACGCGGGCATGAATTTCGTCGACACGGCCGATGTGTATTCGCGCTGGGTCGGCGGCCATGCGGGCGGCGAATCCGAGACCATCATCGGCCAGTGGCTCAAGCAGTCCGGCAGGCGCGAGCAACTGGTGCTGGCCACCAAGGTGGGCAAGGACATGGGCGACGGCAGGACAGGCCTGCGCCCCGCCTACGTACGCCAGGCCGTGGACGCCTCGCTCAAGCGCCTGCAGACCGACTACATAGATCTCTACCAGGCGCATGACGACGACCAGAGCGTGCCTCTGGCCGAGGTGCTGGGCACCTTCGACGAACTCATCAAGGCCGGCAAGGTGCGTGCCATAGGTGCCTCCAACTACGGCGCCGCACGCCTGGCCGAGGCGCTGCAGACCAGCGAGAAACTGGGCCTGGCCCGCTACGAAAGCCTGCAGCCGCTCTACAACCTCTACGACCGGGCCGTGTTCGAGACCGAGCTGCAGCCGCTGTGCGCGGCCCAGGGCCTGGGCGTCATCAACTTCTATGCGCTGGCCGCGGGCTTTTTGAGCGGCAAATACCGGCGTCCCGAAGACGCGGCCAAGAGCGCGCGCGGGCCGAGCACCGTGGCCAAATACCTGAACCCGCGCGGCCTGGCGATCCTCGATGCGCTCGACGCCGTGGCCGCCCGCCTGCAGGCCCAGCCCAGCGAAGTCGCACTGGCCTGGCTGCTGCGCCAGCCCGCCGTGGCCGCCCCCATCGCCAGCGCCACCAGCCTGGAGCAGCTGCAGTCGCTGCTGCGCGCGGCCCGGCTGCAGCTCGATGAGGCCGCGCTGCAGCAGCTGAGCCGCGCCAGCGCGGAACACTGAGCCGGCAGCCTATTCGCCAAGCCGTACCAGGAGCCCGCCATGACCGACAACGCCCCAGTGACCGAACATGCCAACGATCTGCTCATCACCCGCCTGATCCCGGCCAGCGCCCACACGCTGTTTCGCTGCTGGACCGAGCCCGAGCTGCTCAAGCAATGGTTTGTGCCCAGGCCCTGGACCATTGCCCGGGCCGAAATGGATGTGCGCCCCGGCGGGCAAAGCCTGGTCGTCATGCGCGACCCCGACGGCAACGAATACCCCAATCTGGGCACCTATCTGGAGGTCGTGGCCGACCAGCGCCTGGTCTTTACCGATGCCTACGGCCCAGGCTGGACGCCCGCGGACAAGCCTTTCATGACCGCCATCATCAGCTTTGAGCCCGAGGACGGCCAGACCCGCTACACGGCCATGGCGCGCCACTGGACCGAGGAAGCGCGCCAGCAGCATATCGCCATGGGCTTTGAGCAGGGCTGGAATATCTGCGCCGACCAGTTGCAGGCCCTGGCGGCCACACTGGGCTAGCGGCGGCTTTCCACGCCCGGATTGATTGACCGCAGGCAATCATCCAGATCGATGCGGCCACGATAAAACCCAGGATCTTGGTTCGAGTTGCAGCAACTCCCGAAAGGAGGCCTCCATTGATCAAGGAAGTTAGCGGCGATATCTTGTTCAGCCGGGCGGATCTGCTCGCGCATGGGATTTCCGCACAGGACCCGTTCGACAGCGGCCTGGCCTTGGCGCTGCGGGAGCGCTGGCCCTCGCTGGTGCGCGACTTCAGGCATCACACCCGCTCCAGGGCTGTGGCCAGCGGAGACGTCTGGTTCTGGACCGGCATACAGGATGGCGGCGGCACCCGCAAAATCCTGAACCTGATCACCCAGGACACCCTGGGACAGGGCTCGTCGGCCAGGCCCGCCAAGGCCAGCATAGAGAACGTACGCCGCGCGCTGCAGAATCTGGCCAAGCTGGTCAAACAGGAAAATATTTCCAGCGTGGCACTGCCGCGGCTGGCCACGGGCGTCGGCAGCCTGCCATGGTCGGAGGTCA
>JAFAIY010000439.1 GCA_019236485.1 Comamonas sp.
CCAGCCCATGCCCAGGGCGGCGCCGGGCAGGCTGTCCAGCCAGGCCGGCACCAGGACATCCAGCTTGGCCGCCTTGGCCGCATCGAACAGGCCGAAGACCAGGGCCACCAGCATGACGGGGATGTAGACCCGCGATGCGCGGTTCCAGCGGTGCAGCAGGCTCAGCGCGATGAGCATGATGGCCACGGGGTAGAGGCCGACCAGCACGGGGATGGACACGGCGATCAGCTGGGCCAGACCCTGGTTGGCCACGACGGTGCTGAACACCGACAGGCCTATGACCATGGTGCGGTAGGAGACGCCGGTGAGCTCGCTGAAGAAGCTGGCGCAGGCGGTGATCAGGCCCACGCCCGTGGTCAAACAGGCCAGCATGATGACGATGGCCAGCAGCCACAGGCCCGCGGGGCCGAAAGTGTGCTGCACAAAAGCCGTGAGGAGCTGCACGCCCGTGGTGGCGTCGGTGGCCAGATTGCTGCTGGTAGCGCCCAGATAGATCAGCGACACATAGACCAGGCCCAGGCAGGTCGCGGCGATCAGGCCTGCGTAGATGCAATAGCGGGTGTGGAGCTTGCCGTCCGTGATGCCCGCGGCCTTGATGGTGTTGACGATCACGATGCCGAAGATCAGCGAGGCCAGCGCATCCATGGTCTGGTAGCCCTGCAAAAAGCCTTCGGCGAAGGCCGCGGTCTGCGAGGCATAGGCCGCGCTGCTGGAGCTGTAGCCCCCGGCCGGAGCCAGGAAGGCCGCGCCGCCGAGTATGGTCAGGGCCAGGATCAGCACCGGCGTGATGATCTTGCCCACGTTGTCCATGAGCTTGCCGGGAAACAGCGACAGCAGCGCCACCATGACGAAATAGGCCAGGGTGAAGGCCAGCAGCAGGGGCGGGGCGTTGCCCACGAACGGCGCCAGGCCCATTTCAAAGGAGACGGTGGCGGTACGCGGCGTGGCGAACAGCGGGCCTATCGTCAGATAGATGGCAATGGCCAGAATCAGGCCTGCGATCCGGCCTATGGGCCGGGTCAGCGAGTCCAGGCCGCCGCCCACGCGGGCCAGCGCCACCACGCCCAGCAGGGGCAGGCCCACGCCGGTCAGCAGAAAGCCTATGGAAGCGCCCAGCAGGTTCTGGCCTGCGGCCATGCCCACCATGGGAGGAAAGATGATGTTGCCGGCGCCCAGGAACAGGGCGAAGGTCATGAAGCCGAGGGCAATGATGTCCCGCGTCTTGAGTGTTGTCATAGGGATAGGCTCTGGCGCGCTGCGCATGCGGCGGCGCACCCTGGAGCAAGTTGGAACCAAGGAAAGCGGCGGATTCTTTCGATCGAGTTCTGGCTGACGGCGGTGGCCGGATCAGTCGCAGGCCTTGCCAGCCTTGGGTGAGGGCCTGGGGCAAGAAATCAGAGGGTGCAGCCGGGCCTGGCTTGTGGCAGACAGGTCCCGGGCCGGCTTTTCCATAAAGGCGAGGGGTGGCCTCGCTAATAGAGATTGGTGATCCGCTAAAACGCGTATTCTCACCGATGATTTATTCTGATAAACGGACAAGGTTTAACATTGTCTGACGCCGCCAGGCTTGAGCGGGCGCCGGGCCGCGGTTTGCGCGGCGCCGCAACCCGCATGCCTGCGTGGCCCGGCGCGGCAGCGGATACTTGAGGGTTCATGGTCACGCAACACAATTCCCGCTCTCCCGCTCCTTCCCATCAGCCTCTGGCCGAGCGCCTGCGGCCGCGCACGCTGGCCGAGGTCATAGGCCAGCAGCATGTGCTGGGCGAAGGCATGCCGCTGCGCCTGGCCTTCGAGTCGGGCCGGCCCCACAGCTGCATACTCTGGGGCCCTCCGGGCGTGGGCAAGACCACGATCGCGCGGCTCATGGCCGATGCCTTCGATGCGCAATTCATCTCCATCAGCGCCGTGCTCGGCGGCGTCAAGGACATACGTGAAGCCGTGGACCAGGCCCAGGCCGCGCGCGATGGCCTGATGCAGCAGCGCACCATCGTCTTCGTCGACGAGGTGCACCGCTTCAACAAAAGCCAGCAGGATGCTTTTCTGCCCCATGTGGAAAGCGGGCTGTTCACCTTCATAGGCGCGACCACCGAAAACCCCTCGTTCGAGGTCAACTCGGCCCTGCTGTCGCGCGCTGCGGTCTATGTGCTGCAGTCGTTGAGCGAGGACGATCTCAAGCAGATCGTGGCCAAGGCCCAGGCCATACAAGCGGTTCCTGCTATCGAAGATGCTGCTCTGCAGCGCCTGATCGCCTATGCCGACGGCGATGCGCGCCGGCTGCTGAACACGCTCGAGACCCTGGCCATCACGGCCGAGCAGGCGAAGGTGGCGACCATCAGCGATGCCTGGCTGCTCAAGGTGCTGGGCGAGCGCATGCGCCGCTACGACAAGGGCGGCGAGCAGTTCTACGACACCATCAGCGCGCTGCACAAATCGGTGCGCGGCTCCGATCCCGATGCGGCGCTGTACTGGTTCTGCCGCATGCTCGACGGCGGCGCCGACCCGCGCTATCTGGCGCGGCGCATAGTGCGCATGGCCTGGGAGGACATAGGCCTGGCCGATCCGCGCGCCATGCAGATGTGCAACGACGCGGCCGCCACCTACGAGCGCCTGGGCAGTCCCGAGGGCGAGCTGGCGCTGGCCCAGGCCGTGATCTATCTGGCCGTGGCGCCCAAGAGCAATGCCGGCTATATGGCCTATAACAAGGCCAAGGCCTTTGTGAAGGGCGACGCCACGCGGCCCGTGCCCCTGCATCTGCGCAATGCGCCGACCCAGCTCATGAAGCAGCTCGACTACGGCAAGAACTACCGCTACGCGCATAGCGAGGAGGGCGGCTTTGCGGCGGGCGAGAGCTATCTGCCCGAGGGCATGGAGGAGCCGGGCTTCTATAAGCCCGTGCCGCGCGGGCTGGAGATCAAGATCGGCCAGAAACTGGCCGAGCTGCGCGCGCTCAACGAGGCGGCCCGCGCCGCCAGCGATCCCGAAGCCGGTTTGTAAAGCGCCGATTGCCCGGGTGTTGCAAGACCGGCACGCCCTGCATGCTGCGTTTTTTGCTGTGTGGCTAGTGTTTCTCACTAGTTTGCCGTGCGGCCCGGGACTAAGTGCCTGTATTTATTGAACTTGAACGGCTCATAAAGTTATTGCGCTGCAGCAAGCAGCAGCGCTGCCGCGGGAAACCCCGGCCCTGGCCCTTGAAAACTGCTCCCTAGAATCAGCCAATCTCTGGCAGCAGGCGGCTCAAAAAGCCGCGGATGGCCGGAGGGGAACCATGGCATCGCTGGCTCCGTCGTTCGGGATGAGAGGCTTGCAGTGTCTCCGTCTTGGATCGAGGGAAGGGGAGCGCGCATATGGATATCTTGCTGCAACAGATCATCAACGGTCTGGTGCTGGGCAGCATGTACGCCTTGATAGCCTTGGGCTACACCATGGTGTACGGCATCATTCAGCTGATCAATTTCGC
>JAFAIY010000067.1 GCA_019236485.1 Comamonas sp.
GACCCATGTACCGTGCGACAGCAGCTCTTGTTTGGATAGCGGTCTATGCGACTTGCGTAGCCTGCTCCAGGCTCACCAGCACCAGCCGGCTGTGTGCAGCGTGGGGCAGCAAAGTTGCGGCCTCCTCGGCAGCATCCCACCACAGGCCCTGGCCGGCTTGCAGCAGGGTCTGGCCCTGGGCAAAGCCGCCCTGCAGCACCAGGCACAGGCCCGCGGCGCTGCGGCCGACCTGGACCGCGGCGTCATGGATGCTCACCTCGGCCGACCACTGGCCACGCCGCGTCATGACGTTGAAATCGGTGGAGGTAGCACCCAGCAGGCTGCAGTCCAGCGCCGCATCGCCCGAAAACGCAAACGGCTGCCAGCGCTGCTGCAGCGTGTGATTGATGCCCGCCGTGGCGCTGACCAGTTGCACTCCGTCGCCTTCGAGCAGCATGATCTGCCGGTCTATGCCCGGAAATGCCGAAAACGGCCCGGCCTGGGCGATCGTGGCCACGCTCACGCGCCAGCCAAAGCTGTCCATGCCCGCGCCCTGCGGCCAGCAGGCAATCTCGCGCGTGCTGCCGCCGCCGTTCTTCCACGGGCTGGGCGCAATCTGGTTCAGGTCAAAGCGTTGCATCGATCAAAAAGCACAAAAACTAAAACAAAACGCCGCTTAAAAACTGGCGCAGCCCTGGTGAGAGACAGCGAGCAAGGGCCGCCCCGCAGCGAGGCTGTCGTCCCCCTCCCCTAGCGCGCAGCGCGTAGAGAGAGGGGGAAGGCGCAAAGCGCCTCAGGGGGTGTTTACTTGACCATCGGCAAGTTGAGGCCATGGCGCTTGGACGCCTCCACGGCAATCTCGTAGCCCGCATCCGCATGGCGCATCACGCCCGTGGCCGGGTCGTTCCACAGCACGCGGTTCAGGCGCGCTGCGGCTTCATCCGTGCCGTCGGCCACGATGACCACGCCCGAGTGCTGGGAGTAGCCCATGCCCACGCCGCCGCCGTGGTGCAGGCTGACCCAGGTCGCGCCGCCCGCGGTGTTCAGCAGGGCGTTGAGCAGCGGCCAGTCGGAGACGGCGTCGGTGCCGTCCTTCATGGCTTCGGTCTCGCGGTTGGGGCTGGCCACGGAGCCGCAGTCCAGGTGGTCGCGGCCGATGACGATGGGCGCCTTGAGTTCGCCGTTCTTGACCATTTCGTTGAAGGCCAGGGCCGCCTTGTGGCGTTCGCCCAGGCCCAGCCAGCAGATGCGCGAGGGCAGGCCCTGGAAGGCGATGCGCTCACGCGCCATGTCCAGCCAGCGGTGGGTGTGCTTGTTCTCGGGGAACAGCTCCTTGATCTTGGCGTCGGTCTTGTAGATGTCCTCGGGATCGCCCGACAGCGCCACCCAGCGGAACGGGCCCTTGCCTTCGCAGAACAGCGGGCGGATGTAGGCGGGCACGAAGCCGGGGAAGTCGAAGGCGTTCTTCACGCCTTCGTCGAACGCCACCTGGCGGATGTTGTTGCCGTAGTCCACCGTGGGGATGCCCATGGCCTGGAAGTCCAGCATGGCTTGCACATGCTGGGCGCAGCCCTGGGCCGCGGCCTTGCTGAGCTTGGCATGCTGGCTGGGGTCGGCGGCGGCCGCCTCCCACTGGGCCACGGTCCAGCCCACGGGCAGGTAGCCGTTGATCAGGTCGTGGGCCGAGGTCTGGTCGGTCACGATGTCGGGCTTGGGACCGCCGGCCTTGGCGCGCTTGACCAGCTCGGGCAGGATCTCGGCGGCATTGCCCAGCAGGGCGATGGAGACGGCCTCGCCCTTTGCCGTGTGGTGCTGGATCAGGGCCAGCGCATCGTCGATGTCCTTGGCCTGCTTGTCCACATAGCGGGTGCGCAGGCGGAAGTCGATGCTGCTCTGCTTGCACTCGATGTTCAGCGAGCAGGCGCCGGCCAGCGTGGCGGCCAGGGGCTGGGCGCCGCCCATGCCGCCCAGGCCGGCCGTGAGAATCCACTTGCCGGTCAGGTCGTTGCCGTAATGCTGGCGGCCGGCCTCGACAAAGGTCTCGAACGTGCCTTGCACGATGCCCTGGCTGCCGATGTAGATCCAGCTGCCGGCCGTCATCTGGCCGTACATGAACAGGCCCTTCTGGTCCAGCTCGTTGAACTTCTCCCAGGTGGCCCACTTGGGCACCAGGTTGGAGTTGGCCAAGAGCACGCGCGGGGCGTCGGGGTGGGTCTTGAACACGCCCACGGGCTTGCCCGACTGGATCAGCAGCGACTCGTCGGCTTCGAGCTTCTTGAGCTGGGCCAGGATCTCGTCAAAGCATTCCCAGTTGCGCGCCGCGCGGCCGATGCCGCCGTAGACCACCAGGGCCTTGGGGTTCTCGGCCACATCGGGGTCCAGATTGTTCTGCAGCATGCGGTAGGCGGCCTCGGCCAGCCAGTTCTTGCAGTGCAGCGTGCTGCCGTGGGGAGCGCGGATGACGCGGCTGGCGTCGTAGCGGGGATCGGCTGCGGCTTGGAGGATGGCGTCGTTGGCGTTCATGGTCTGGTCCTTCATGAAAAAGCGGTGAAAAGCTCGGCGCTGTGGCTCAGGCGGCGGAGGCGGTATGCGGATAGCCGGCAGGGCTGCCGTGGCCGGTGGCGGAGGCGGCCGGATCGGCCGGGTAAATCATCTGGTCGGGGACCTTCATGGTCTTCTTGGCCAGCGGGTAGTAGACGAGCGAGGTGACGATCAGGCTCACGATCCAGGAGATGTCGGCGCCGCCCATGGCCTTGGCCAGCGGGCCTTCGTACATGGCCTGGTTGATGAACGGGATCTGCACGACGATGCCCAGCACATAGCTGAACAGGGCCACGCCGTTGTAGGCGCCGTAGCGGCCCTGGCTGTTGTAGAGCGCGGGGATGTCCACCTTCTCCCTGGAGATCAGGTAGTAGTCCACGAGGTTGACGGCGCTCCAGGGCACGAACACCGTGAGCAGCAGCAGCACGAAGTTCTTGAAGGTGGACAGGAAGTTGGAGCTGGCCAGCAGGGCCACCAGCACCGTGAGCAGCACAAAGCCCAGGATGTAGGCCAGGCGGGTGGCGGGCGTGAACTGCTTTTTGTCGTTGAAGGCGCTGACCGTGGTCAGCATGGTCATGACGCCGCCATAGGCGTTGAGGCAGTTCACCGTGAGCTTGCCGGTCACGATGACCAGATAGATCACCACGGCCAGCGGGCCCGCGAGCTCGCCGAGGAAGCCGACCTGGTTCTTGATGAAGTTGCCGCCCAGGGCCGCCACCAGCGTGCCGAAGGTCATGGCCAGCTGGGCGCTGATCACGCTGCCGCCGAAAGTGGTCCAGAAGGTGGCAGCCGTCGAGGTCTTGCTCGGCAGATAGCGCGAGTAGTCGGCCACATAGGGCGCGAAAGTCATCTGCCAGCCGGCCGACAGGGCCATGGCGGTCAGAAAGCTGGTCCAGGTGAAGGGCTTCTGGCCGAAGGCGCTGGCCACGTCGTACTGGTGGCACAGCTGCCAGGCCAGATAGCCGAAGCCCAGGATGCCGACCACGGTGGAGATGCGGCCCACCACATGGATCAGCCTGTAGCCGACCACGGCGACCAGGGCCGTGAGCGCACCGAAGATGACGATGCCGGCGGCCGGCGTGCTGAAGCCGAACATCAGATTGATGGCCTGGCCCGAGAGCACCGTGCCCGTGGCCGCAAACCCCAGGTACATGAGGATCACCAGCAGCAGCGGCAGGGCCGCGCCCTTGACGCCGAACTGCACGCGGCTGGATATCATCTGCGGCAGGCCCAGGCGCGGGCCCTGGGCCGAGTGCAGGGCCATGACGATGCCGCCGAGGATGTTGCCTATCAGCAGGCCGAGTATGGCCGTCGTGGCCTCGGCGCCGAAGACCACGGCCAGGGCCCCGTCGACCACGGCCGTGATCTGCATATTGGCACCGAACCAGAGGGTGAACTGGCTGGAGGGCGAGCCGTGGCGCTCCCGCTCGGGAACCATGTCTATGGTTCGGGTTTCGATGGGACCGGTCGAAACCGGCGCGTTTGTCTCAATGCTCATGGGATGGATGCTCCGTCATTCCCTCTTGGTGCTTTTATGTGCATACAACTTCAAGTCAATTCATGTAGAGTTGTATAGACCAATTTTGTGTTTTACTCCCCTCACCGTCAATCGTCTAGACAGGTTTTCTGATCCGAACAAACCCTATGCATAGCCCCATTCGTGCGTCTTCCCCGGCGGCCGTCCCGGCCTTCCAACGTATCAAAGACTATGTGCTGCAGCAGATCCACAGCGGCACCTGGCAGGAAGGCGACGCCATTCCCAGCGAGGCTGCCCTGGCCAGGCAGTTCGAGGTGGCGCGCATGACGGTCAACCGCGCGCTGCGCGAGCTCAGCGACGAACAGACGCTGACGCGGGTCCAGGGCTCGGGCACTTTCGTGGCCCAGCAGAAATACCAGTCCACCCTGGTCCAGCTGCGCAACATCGCCGACGAGATCGCAGCGCGCGGCCACAGGCATCGCGGCGAGCTGCAAAAGCTCGAGCGCTGCCGCGCCGATGCGGCCCTGCTGCGCCAGTTCGAGCTGTCCACCCCCCAGACCCTGTTCCATTCGGTGGTGGTGCACTTCGAAAACGATGTACCCATCCAGATCGAGGACCGCTATGTGAATCCCGCGGTCGCGCCCGACTACCTGGCCCAGGACTTCGCCAGCCAGACGCCCAACGCCTATCTGATGCGCGTGGCGCCGCTGCAGGGCGTGCAGTTCTCCATCGAGGCCAGCATGCCCGGCACCGAGGTGACCGAGCTGCTGCACATGGAGGCCGGCGAACCCTGCCTGGTGCTGCGCCGCGCCACGCGCTCCCAGGGCCAGGTGGCTTCGGTGTCGGCGCTGTGGCATCCGGCCTCCCGCTACCAGTTCACCGGAAGTTTTTGATGGCCCCCTGAGCGGCTGCGCCGCTTCCCCCAGAGGGGGACGGCGCCCTCGCGGCGAGGCGGCGCAGCCGGCACAGGCTCTTGCTCGGCGCCCCTGGCTTGGGGCGCTGGCGATTAGAGTGTCGTGCTGGGCAGAATGCGCTGCAGCGCGGCAGGCCAGTCACTCTGCAGCGCCCACAGGCGCATGGTCTCGATGTCGGGCGCCAGATAGCGGTCCTTGTCCAGATAGGCCACCTTGCTGCGGATCAGCGCGTACTGCTCCTCCATCAGCACCGAGCTCTTGAGCCGGCGGTCGAAATCCATGCCCTGCACGGCGGCCATGGCTTCCACGCCCACGACCACGGCCGTGTTGCTGGCCATGTCGGCCAGACGGCGCGCGCCATAGGTGGCCATGGAGACATGGTCCTCCTGGTTGGCCGAGGTGGGCAGGCTGGTCACGCTGCTGGGGTTGGCCAGGCACTGGTTTTCGGCGGCCAGTGCGGCGGCCGTGACCTGAGCGATCATGAAGCCCGAATTCACGCCGCTGTCCTCGATCAGAAAGGCCGGCAGACGCGACAGGCCGGTGTCCAGCAGCAAGGCCATGCGGCGCTCGGAGATGGCGCCGATCTCGGCGATCGCCAGCGCGATGATGTCGGCCGCGAAGGCCACGGGTTCAGCATGGAAGTTGCCGCCCGAGATCACGTCGCCGTTGTCGAACACCAGCGGGTTGTCGGAGGCTGCATTGGCCTCGGTCGCCAGCACGCGCGCCGCATGGCCGAGGTTGTCCAGGCAGGCGCCCATGACCTGGGGCACGCAGCGTATCGAGTACGGGTCCTGCACGCGGCCGCAGTTGGGGTGCGAGGGGTCGATGGCGCTGCCGTCGAGCAGCTCGCGCACCGCGGCGGCCACGGCGATCTGGCCCAGCTGGCCGCGCGCCTCGTGGATGCGCGCATCGAAAGGCTTGATCGAGCCCTGGATGGCCTCCAGCGTCAGGCAGCCGGCCACCAGGCCCGCGGCCAGCACGCTTTCGGCCTGAAACAGGCCGGCCAGCGCCAGCGAAGTGGACACCTGGGTGCCGTTGAGCAGGGCCAGGCCTTCCTTGGGGCCGAGCACAAAGGGCTCGAAGCCCACATGCTTGAGGGCTTCACGGCCCGACACCACTTTGCCGTCGACCTTGGCCTGGCCCTCGCCGATCAGCACGCAGGCCAGATGGGACAACGGCGCCAGGTCGCCCGAGGCGCCCACCGAGCCCTTGGCCGGGATCACGGGCAGGACATCGGCATTGGCCAGGGCCAGCAGCGCGCCGACCAGCTCCGGGCGGGAACCCGAGTGGCCGCGCGCCAGGCTCACGGCCTTGGTGGCCAGAATCAGGCGCACCACATGGTCGGGCAGCGGCTCGCCCGTGCCCACGCTGTGCGACAGCACCAGATTGCGCTGCAGCTCGGCCAGACGGTCCTGGGCAATCTTGGTCGAGGCCAGCTTGCCGAAGCCGGTGTTGATGCCGTAGACCACCTGGTCTTCATCAACGATGTGCTGCACATGGGCCTGGGCCGCGCGCATGGCCTCGTAGGCCGAAGCCGCCATGCTCAGCCGCACGCCGCCGGCCTGGATGGCGCGCAGCTGGGCCAGCGTGACCTGGCCCGGGCACAGTTCCAGCCCCGCCGAGATAAGTCCTGGAGTGGTGATGGTGTTCATGGCTATACCTGTATATACAGTTGAGAAGTAAAAAAACCCGCACAGCTCTTTTCTACCGCGTTCTTCAGCCGCCGTGTACCGGGTCCGTGCGGAAGCGACTACCGAGCCGGTAGCGCATGCCCGGATGCACGCAGTGCACCCAGGTAATCGGGACGCCGCGCAGCCAGGTGCGGCGTGTCAGCATCAGGCAGGGCTGGTCGGCCGCCATCTGTAGCCAGTGCGCCTGCTCGGCCGTGGGCAGGATGGCGTCGACCACATGCTCGATCTGGTCGTACTGCACATTGCGCAGCAGATAGACCGAGGGCTGGACGGCCGAGAAATCCTGCTCCATGAAGTCCGGCACCAGGCGCGGATTCACATAGCGGTCCTCAAGCTGCACCGGCACCTCGTTCTCGAAATGCACGCCCTGCAGATGGAAGACCGAGGCCCCGACGGCCAGGTCCAGCGCCGCCGCCACCTCGGGCGAGGCCGAGGCGCGGCGCATGCTGACGAGCTCGAAGCGGTGGTCGTGCCCGCGCTGCATGATTTCCTCGCCGATATTGGCGATGCGCAGCAGCGTGGACTGGGGCTTTTCCTCGGCCACGAAGGAGCCGACACCGGCGACCCGCACGATCACGCCCTGTTCGGCGAGTTCGCGCAGCGCGCGGTTCACCGTCATGCGCGCCACGCCGAACTTCTGCACCAGCTCCTGCTCGGAGGGCACGCGCGCGCCGGCCGTCAAAGACCCGTTGCCGATCTTCTGCAGCACATGGTCTTTGACCTGCTGGTACAGCGCGACGGGCATGTCGCGGCCGGACCTGGCAGCGGAGCGGGAGGGAGCGGCACGGGAGGTCATGGGATCAGCCAGAGTTGGAACAGCCCTCAGTGTGCTGCAGCCGCGAGGGCTTCGGCACGAATCTCCTCCGTCAGCCTGGCCTTGAGTTCCATAAACTCCGGCGAAGTTTTGACGGTGTAGTGCCGGGGATGGGGCAGATTCACGGGGATATCGGCCTTGATGCGGCCGGGCCGGGCACTGAACACCGCGACGCGGTTGGCCATGAAGATGGCCTCGTCGATGTCGTGCGTCACGAACATCACGGTCTTGCGCTCGGCCTCCCAGATGCCCAGCAGCAGCTCCTGCATCACCACGCGGGTCTGGTTGTCCAGCGCACCGAAAGGCTCGTCCATCAGCAGGATCTTGGGGTCGTTGGCCAGGGCGCGGGCAATCGCCGTGCGCTGCTGCATGCCACCCGAGAGCTGCTTGGGGAAATGGTTCTCGAAGCCGCGCAGGCCCACCTTGGCGATGAAGTAGTCGCTGCGCTCCTTCTGCACGGCCTCGGGCACGCCTTTTTCGCGCAGGCCGAAGCGGATGTTCTGGGCCACGGTGAGCCAGGGGAACAGCGTATAGCTCTGGAACACCATGCCGCGGTCGGCGCCGGGGCCGTCGATGGCCTGGCCGTCCAGCAAAACCTGGCCCGTGGTCGGAAAGTCCAGTCCCGCCACAATGCGCAGCATGGTCGACTTGCCGCAGCCCGAGGGGCCGAGGATGGTGACGAAATCATTCTCGCGCACCTCGAAATCCACGGGCAGCAGGGCCTGGGTCTGGGTGCCTTTATGGCTGGTAAAGGTGCGCGATACACCTTGAATAGACAAAAGGTTCATCACAATTCTCCAGAGTGCTTGGCGCTATCCACTGCGTATGAAACCGGCGTGACCCAACGCAGGGACACCGAGCAAGAGCCGCCTCGCAGCGAAGGTGTCGTCCCCCTCCCGAAGAGAGAGGGGGAAGCGGCGCAGCCGCTCAGGGGGCGCATCTCCATCACAGCGTACTCCACTCGAACATGCGGCGATTGATGGTCTTGAAAATGAAGTCCGACACCAGGCCGATCAGGCCGATGACGATGATGCCGAAGATGATCTGGCCCGTATTGAGCAGGGCCTGGCTGTCGGTGATCATGTGGCCTATGCCCGAGGACGAGCCGATCAGCTCGGCCACGATCACATAGGTCCAGGCCCAGCCCAGCACCAGGCGCAGCGTCTCGGCAATGCCGGGCGCGGCGCCGGGAATCAGCACGCGGCGCACGATGCCAGTATTGCTGGCGCCCAGGGTATAGGCGGCCTCGACCAGGTCCTTGCGCGCGCCGCCCACGGTGACGGCCACCATCAGCGTGATCTGGAACACCGAGCCGATGTAGATCACCAGCAGCTTCTGCGTCTCACCCACGCCGGCCCAGAGGATGAGCAGGGGGATGAAGGCCGAGGCAGGCAGATAGCGGCAGAACGAGACAAAGGGCTCGAAGAAGGCTTCGACGGGCTTCCAGGCGCCCATGGCGATGCCCAGGGGCACGGCGACGATGGAGGCCAGGATGAAACCGCCCATGACGCGCCACACCGTCATGCCTATGTCGTTGAGGAAGTCGTACTCGGTGAACAGCGTGATGCCTTCGCGCACCATGGTCATGGGGCTGGCCAGGAAGGTGGGCGAGACAAAGCCGCCCAGGGTCACGATGGACCAGATCACGACGAACAGCACGAAGAAACCGGTGCCCAGCACCCATTTCATCGCGGGGCTGACGGGCTCCAGCGGGGCCATGCGGCGCTTGCGCACCGCAGGCGAGGAAGGCGATACCACCTTGGTCATGACGGGGGGAGCTGAGTGAAGAGAAGGGGATACCGCTTCCATGGCAACCTCGCGCTTACTTGATGAAGCTGGCGTCGTACATGACGCTGTAGTTTTCGGGGATGCTGCGGATGACGCCGGCTTCCTTGAGGATCACGGCCGACTCCTTCATGAAGGGCACGAGGTCATTGACGAAGAATTTCTGGTTGGCTTCCCTGTCCGACCATTTGAGGAAGGAGGCCGACTTGCCGAACTGCTCGCCGCTTTGCTTGACGGCCGCACCCATGATGTCGTAGCTCTTGTCCTTGTCGGCACCGATCATGGTCACGGCATCGAAATAGGACTGGGCCAGGGCCTTGGCCGCGGGCGCATTGGCCTTGAGCCACTTGGGATCGCAGCCCACGGTGTCCATCACCATGGGGTAGTCGATGGTGGTGGCCAGGATCTTGCCGGCCGTGGGGTTGGCGCGCACGGTGGACAGATAGGGCTCATAGGTCATGGCCGCGTCGTTCTGGCCCGAGACAAAGGCTTGAGCCGCGGGCTGGGGCTCCAGCGACACGGTCTTCACGTCCTTCATGGTCATGCCGTTCTTGTGCAGCATCCAGGCCAGGCCGAAGTAGGGAGCCGTGCCCGGTGCGCTCACCGCCACCGTCTTGCCCTTGAGGTCGGCAAAGCTCTTGACGTCGTTACGCACCGCGATGCCGTCGGCGCCATAGGACTTGTCCATCTGGAAGATCTGCACGATGGGCACGCCGTTGGTGTTCCAGGCCACATGGGTCTCGATGGTGGTCGCAGCGCACTGTATCGCGCCCGAAGCCAGCGCCAGATGGCGGTCCTTCTGCGGGATCATCTTCAGCTCGACGTTCAGGCCGTTCTTCTTGAAGATCCCGGCCTTGTCGGCCAGGGTCAGCGGCGCAAAACCGGTCCAGCCGGACATGCCCAGCACGATCTTGGTTTCCTCGGCCCCGGCCTGCGGCGCGGCCGCGGCCAGGCAGGCGGAAACCAGCGCCATTTGCCAGGCTGGGATGCGACGCAATGGGTTTGTCGATGTCATAAGACCCTCCTCGTTCAGGGTGAGCAGCAAGATTGCAGAAATGGGTTTGCCGGCCTGGCAGACAGTACGGACAACGCAGTGTGTTTTCGTTGTGCAGTCATGTATATACAGGCTTACCCGAGACTGACGCGGAGCCCAGGGTTAACCGCAAGCCAGCCAGACCGACACCGCTGTTTCAGCAAGCCGCATGCCAATTTGCCGGCCTCCCCACCTTGCCCGAGGAAGCCGGCGCAGCAGGGATCCAGAGCCGACGTATCGGCCCTATTGCGGTGCGATCACGCTCCTGGCCACGCTCAGAATCGGTGCAATCAGCGGCGAGGCATTGCTGGCCGGCGCGGACAGGACCACGGGCTGCTTGGCGACCCGGCCCTTGATACGCTTGCAGACCAGGCGCTTGCCGTCATGGGTGCGGTCCACGGCGGGGCGGGTGGTCAGAATGCTGACCCCATGGCCGTTGGCCACCATGGAGCGCAGCAGCTCCAGAGACGAGAACTCGTAGCTCACCGTGGGCGTGACGCCGGCCTCGCGGAACAGGGACAGAAAGTACTCGCGGCTTTGCGGCAGATTGATCAGCAGCAGCGGCGAGCGGGCCAGCTCGGCCAGGCTCACGCTGGCCGCCGCCGCCAGCGGGTGCCGGGGCGGCAGCAGCACATAGGGCGGCAGGGCCGCCACGGCCAGGGTGCTCAGGCCCGGCCGC
>JAFAIY010000139.1 GCA_019236485.1 Comamonas sp.
GGATGCCGTATTCATCAATGCCGGGGCCGCAAAGTTTGCAGCCTTTGCGGATGTGGACGAGGCGCTCTGGGACCAGATCTTCAACACCAATCTCAAGGGCCCTTATTTCCAGCTTCAGGCGCTGCTGCCGCTGCTCAATGCCGGCGCCGCCGTCGTAATCAACGGCTCCATCAATGCCCGCATCGGCATGCCCAATACCTCGGTCTATGCGGCCAGCAAGGCTGCAGCGATCTCCCTGGCCAAGACGCTATCGGCCGAGCTGCTGGCGCGCGGCGTGCGGGTCAACGTGGTCAGCCCGGGCCCGGTGGCCACCCCCATCTACGGCAAGCTCGGACTGGATGCCAAGGCGCTTGAAGCCACGGCCGCGCAGATCCAGAGCCAGATCCCGCTGGGACGCTTCGGCAGCCCCGAAGAAATAGCGGCCACCGTGCTGCACCTGTCCGCCCCCGAATCCGCCTATATCGTCGGCACCGAAATCGTCGTCGATGGCGGCATGAGCCAGCTCTGAGCCTGCGCTACATGGTTTTGGCCATGCAATCGCAGCGGCCGCTCGAAGCCGAAGAGCATGAGTGCTCTGCCGCGTCTGCTCAGACGACGACGGGCCCGGCAGCGCTGGCCCGCAGGCATCCCAGCCCCTGCAGCGTCGCCTCCACGGCCTCGTCCAGCGGGGTCTGCGGCTCCCGGCCAAGCACCTCAAGCAGACGCTCGTTGCGCATGCGTACCGGCATCTGCCACAGATAGCGCATCTCCAGCAGCTCGCGCGGCGTGGCGGCAAACAGCGATGCCATGCGCACCAGCCACCATGGAAAGGCTTGCAGCCCGGGTTCGGCACCGCCGTGGCGGGCGACCACGCGGCGGATCGCGGCCGCCATCTGCGTGCCGTCGCCATCCCAGTGGCCGGCCATATGGAAGGTGCTGAACGGCTCCAGCCCATGCCCGGAGGCCAGCAGTTCAATCATCGTGCGGGCCACATCCGGCAGATAAGCCCATTGATGGCCTATGCCCGGGGCGCCGGGCAGAGCTACGGCCGCAACCGGTTTCCCGGGCTTCACCAGAGCTTGCGAAAACCAGCTGCTTGCGGCCTGCGGGCCGAAAAAGTCCCCCGCACGCACGACGATGGCGCGTGCACCCCGGCCTGTTGCGGCCTGCAGGCGCCGCTCCAGCTCCACACGGATCGCGCCCTTGCGGCTAAGTCGCTGCTGGGGCGAGTCTTCGCTCAGCAGCGGGAAGGCATCGGGGCCGTAGTTGTAGACCGTGCCCGGCAGCACCACGGTCGCCTGCTGCGCCATGGCGGCGGCCACCGTGTTGTCCATCATTGGCAACACCAGCTGCGGCCATCTCCGATACCCGGGCGGATTCACCGCATGTACGATGACGGAGCAGCCGCGGGCCGCATGCATCACCGCGTCCCGGTTCATGGCATCGCCGCGCAGCCAAGCCATGCCGTCCCGGCGGACTTCGGCCTGCTCCAGCCCCCGCTTCAACGCACGCACCTCCCAGCCGGCATCACGCAGCTGGCGAGCCATTTCCCCTCCGATCCCGCCTGTTGCCCCCAGCACCAGAGCCATGCCTGCCATAACCTTCTCCAACGAATTGCGATGGAGAAATTCTGCGTAAACACCCATGCAAAAGGAATTACCGAAGACATCGCAGCAGCTATACATTTATGCATGGACAACAACATAGGCTGGGATCTCTATCGTTCCTTTCTTGCGGTGCTCGCGGAAGGCTCGCTCTCCGCTGCCGCGCGTGCGCTGGGGATTGCCCAGCCCACGGTGGGCCGCCATATCGCGGCACTGGAAAAAGCCCTGGGTGTCGCGCTGTTCACCCGCATGCAAACCGGTCTGATGCCGACCGAAGCCGCGCTAAGCCTGCGCGGCCATGCAGAGGCCATGAACAGTGCCGCTGCAGCGCTGCAAAGGGCTGCCGAGGGTCAGAACGGCGAAGGCGTGCAGGGCACGGTCCGGGTCTCGGCCAGCGAAGTGGTTGGCGTGGAGCTGCTGCCGCCCATTCTGGCCGCGCTGCGGCAGGCCCATCCCCGGCTGCGCATCGAACTGGTGCTGACCAACCGCGTCCAGGACCTGCTGCGGCGGGAAGCGGATATCGCGGTGCGCATGACCCAGCCCCAGCAGGAGCAGCTGATTGCGCGGCGCGTGCCCAGCCGGGCCGTTGGCCTGCACGCGCACCCTAGCTATCTCGCCCAGCATGGCATGCCCCAAAACCTGGCCGAACTCGGCAGGCATGCGCTCATAGGCTTCGACCGGGAAACGCCTTTCATACGGGCAGCCAGATCAGCATGGCCTAGCTGGACACGCGAAGCCTTTGCGCTGCGCAGCGACAGCGACCTGGGGCAGCTGGCGCTGATTCGGGCCGGTTGCGGCATAGGTGCCTGCCAGGTGGCGCTGGCCCAGCGCGAGCCCAAGCTGGTGCGGGTATTGCCCCGGCAGTTCGAGCTTCAGCTGGAGACCTGGATCACCATGCATGAGGATCTGCGCAGCAGCGCCGCCTGCAAAGCCACTTTCGAGGCCCTGGTCAGAGGCTTGTCAGACGGATAGATGTGGACGCCGGTGGGAGATCGCATAGAGCGCCTTCCCCCGGATATGCAGTGGACTTGGCCCAGAAGCCTGGCCGCCGATCTTCGCCCGCCAACGGCCATCGCTTATCCCGCCGCTTCGCCTCCCATGTGAAGCGGCCCTTGGCTTATCTGTTGGGTTTCCCCCTCAAAGTACGTCGGCCTGGCTTTGCTTGACCTGCGTCTCGGATTTAAATTGAATCCAACGTTGTAGCAGGCACATTCTGGAAACCAGAAATACTGACCATGAAGAAGCCGTTCATCTTCCTTGCCGCTCTCGCGGGCTTGGCTCTTGTCGTCTGGGGAGGCTGGCATTACAGCCAGCGCAGCAAGGACCAGGGGCTGGTGTTTCATGGCAATGTGGACATCCGGCAGATCTCGCTGGCTTTCGATGGCTACGGCCGGGTCAAGGCACTGAATGGCCAGGAAGGCGAACGCGTGAAAACGGGAGCCCTGCTGGGCAGGCTGGACACAAAGACCACGGCCTTGCAGGCCGAGCAGGCGCTGGCGCAGATTGAGGTCCAGCGGCAGTCGCTTTTGCGCCTGCGCAACGGCGCGCGCCCACAGGAGATTGCACAGGCCAGCAGTCGGCTGCTGGCCAGACAGGCTGATGCCGCCCGTGCCGAAAAAGACCTGGCGCGCCTGCAAAGCGTTGCGGCCAACACCCAGGGGCGGGGTGTGAGCGCGCAGGACCTGGACAGGGCCAAGAGCGCCGTGCAGGTGGCCCAGGCGCAGATTGCAGCGAGTGGCTCGTGCAGGCGCAGATCGTTGCACAGCCACAGCACCACCGTGCTCATGTCTGTGCCTCAGGCGGAAGTGACTGCTTGCGCTGTCGGCGGCAGCGCTCGGAGCAGTATTTGACCTCATCCCACACCTGGGCCCATTTTTTGCGCCAGACAAACAGGCGCCCGCAGCACCTGCAGGGCTTTTCGGAAAGGTGGAGTTTGCGGTGCATGGCGCGCTCCCTGTAGGTTTATCCGGCATGGGCGAGCAGTAGTGCCATATGGACATGGCGGGCCAGGCTGCTGCCGCTGAGCCAGGCGCCTTCCACAGTGCCGTTATGCAGCCAGTCGCCGCACATTCCCAATCCGGCAGCAGCGTCCCACCAGGAGCCCATGTTCAGCGGGTTGGCAGTGTCGGCATAGCGCCAGCGGTGGGCCGTGGCCTGCACACTGGCCGGATCGGGGCCGCCCAGTTGCGCAAAGGCCTTTAGCAGGACGGCGGTTACCGAGGCTGCATCGTCTTCCAGATGTGCCTCGCTCCATTTGTCGCTGGCGTGCAGCAGCCAGGTTTCGGGGCCGATGCGCGCGGGCTTGCTGCTGTCGCGCGCAATCCAGCTCAGGGGGCTGTGCTCGACCAAGCAGCCGTCCACCGGTAGTGGCACCGGCTGGGCGCAGCGCACCATAACCGACCAGCAAGAGCGCATCCGGGCACTGTGTGACAGAGTGGTGGCTTCAGAGGACACGCCGGCCAGTAGCGGCGCGGCCTGCGGTGCGGGGACAGCCAGCAGTACGGTTTGGTAGCGCTGGGACTCGGTACCATGCTCGAGGCTGCGCAGCAGCCAGCCATCGCCCGTATCGGCCTGCAGTGGCTCGATGGTGGTTTGCCATTGAAAACGTGCCGGGTTGGGACTATCCGTCATGCAGCGCACCGAATGTGCAGCAGGCGAGGTCATGCGCGGAGTGCCGACAAAGCGCTGCCCGGCGCTGGCTTGAAGCGTGAAGCCTTGCCCATCGTGGCTGCCGATGCGGGCGGACCATGGAGCTACAGCCCCGGCTTGTTCCCAGGTGGCTACCTGGGCGCGGAAATCCGCATCGTGTGCCGTGAAGTACTGGGCGCCATGATCGCACTGCCAGTTCGCATCGCCATCGCTGCTGCGACGCGTGCTCATGCGCCCCGAAGGACCACGGCTTTTGTCAAACACATGCACCTGGTGCCCGGCCTGGGACAAGAACTGTGCACAGCTGAGCCCTGCCGTACCGGCGCCAATGATGGCAATGCGGTGGGCGGTGCTGTCCGCTGTAGGGTGAGAAGTCATCATGTCAATGGAGTGTCTGTCTGAGGTTGACTATCTGTAACTGGCACAGATGAGCCGGTTCAATGCGATGCAAGAGGCGGCGGTGCGAACTTCAAAGTCGTTTGGAAATGCTTGTACCTGGCAGCAATGGGCGCTATTGGGGAACCCGGATGACACGACTCAGATCTACGCCGAAACTTTGAGCCTTTTGCAGCAGCAAACGAAGTTGCTCCTCTGGGATGGACTTCTGGCGCGACAGCAGCCAGAAGTAATCCAGGCTGCCGCCAATGACCAGAGAGGTCTGGTATTCGTCGTCCAGGCTGACAACGTTATAGCCGCCGTAAAACGGGCCAAAAAACGAGACTTTCAGTGCCGCCACATTGGACGGCCCTAAAAATTGGGCTTTCCCCTCGGCTTCGCGCCATTCCTGCTTGCGCGCGTCAAAGCCTCGATTCAGCACGGAAATGCTGCCATCCGCGTTGAGCTGATAACGGGCTGCCGCTTGGATCAGATTTTTCTCAAAGTGGTGATCAATGCGGGCCAGCTCATACCAAGTTCCAAGATAACGATTGATATCGAAATGGCTCACCGGC
>JAFAIY010000356.1 GCA_019236485.1 Comamonas sp.
GCAGCTATCGATTCATGAGTTTTCAGGCCACGGCCAGGCTTTTGTACACGCCGCAGCCCCAGTACAGGCCCTCGTGCTTGCAGACATAGGACATCTTGGTCTGCACCTGCTGGGTGCTGGGATTGAGGTAGTCGTACTCGACCCAGCCGGGGCAGGTCTCGGCCTGGGCGACGATGTCGGCAATCAGCCGCTCGCCCTGGATGCCGGGAACGTCCTGCACTCGCGCGCCCACCTTGGCGGGATTGCCGCCGAAAGCCAGATATTCCCCCTGGGCCGACAGCGCAAACACATACATATCGCGGTCGTGATAGGGCTGCTGCGGGTCGCTGATGGAATGCAGCACGCTGCCCAGGTTGCGCGAACCCTTGGCCAGATGCATGGCCGCGTCGACCAGGGCCACGGCCTCCTCGGCCGTGCCCTGCTGCAGGCGAAAGCGCGCCACCGCACCCGATAGATCCTGGGCGCGCAGCTGCAGGGCCTGGGCCTGCTGCAGCGCATGGCCGACCATCTGCGCGTTGTGCCGCGTGATCTCGTCGATCTGCCGCACGGCGTTGGTGATCTCCTGCAGGCCCGAGCTCTGGCTGCTGGCCGAATCGGAGAGCTGACCCATATGGGTTACCACATCATGGATCGCGCGCGTGACGCCGTGGATCTCCTGGCCCGCATCGCGCAGCAGCTGGGTGCTGTGGGCCACCTGCTGCACGGTCTCGCCGATCAGCTGGCGGATCTCCTTGGCCGCATCGCCGGAGCGCTGGGCCAGGGAGCGCACCTCGCTGGCCACCACCGCAAAGCCGCGGCCCTGCTCGCCCGCGCGTGCGGCCTCGACTGCCGCGTTGAGCGCCAGGATATTGGTCTGAAAAGCGATGCCGTCGATCACGCCTATGATCTCGCGCATGCGGCCCGCGTTGCGCTCTATGGACTCCACCGAGTGCACGGCATTCTGCATGGCAGCCGCCCCCTGGTCTGCCGCCGCCCGCACGCCATGGGCCTGGGAATGGGCCGCGCGCGCGACTTCCACATTGCTCTGCACGGCGCTGGTGAGCTGCTCCACGCTGACCACGGTCTGGGCCAGATTGCTGGCCTGCAGCTCGGTACGGCCGGCCAGCGCCTGATGCTCGTTGACCATGTTCTGGCCGGCCTGGGCCACCAGGGCCGCATTGCTGCGCACATCGGCAACCATGCCCGACAGCGCATGCACCATGCCGCGCGTAAGATCGCCCGCGCCCTGGCTTTGACTCAGATCGCCATGGGCCACACGGTCCATGGCCTGCTGCATGCCCTGCCACTGCTGCTGCCAGCCGGTATACAGTGTGCGCATCCACAGCAGCACGCCCAGACCCCAGACCACCAGCCAGCCCACATGTACCGCGGTATTGAGCTTCAGCAATGTCAGCGCGGGCCCGGCCAGCAGCCATGCCAGCCCCGCGACCAGCGCCAGCCGGCGCAGGCCCGGCCGCCCGGGCCTGGCTGCGGCCCGGATATTCTTGTTCTTCAACCTGATGTCGTGCTGCATCGCCTCTCCTTGATCTGCTTGTTGTTGTATGCGCTTCGCGTCTTCACGGTAGCGCTGTGCTCTGTCGGCCAGCTTACGTAACAATTTGCAAATATCCGAGTCCGGTAAACCCGCAAATGCGCGCCATATGCACATCCTTTGTCCATGCGCAAATGGCATCACCCCATAATATGAGTCTATGAACCCCCTGCTCTCGCGCCTCCAGCCTTATCCGTTTGAACGTCTTCGCCAGCTGTTCGCCTCCGTGCAGCCGCCTGCCGGGGTCCGGCCCATCAGCCTGGGCATAGGCGAGCCGCGGCATCCTACGCCCGCGTTTATCGAACAGGCCCTGAGCAGCGAGCTCCAAGGCCTGTCCGTCTATCCGGCCACGGCCGGCACTGCGGCGCTGCGCGAGGCCTGCGCCCGCTGGGCCAATCAGCGCTACGGCATCGAGCTCGACGCCGCCACCCAGGTGCTGCCCGTCAACGGCTCGCGTGAAGCCTTGTTCGCCTTCACCCAGGTGGTGGTGGATAGCAGCCGGCCCGAGGCGCGGGTCATCTGCCCCAACCCCTTCTATCAGATCTACGAGGGCGCGACGCTGCTGGCCGGGGCCACGCCGTATTACGCGGCCAGCGATGCGACGCGCAACTTTGCGGTGAACTGGGACGCCGTGCCCGAGGAGGTCTGGCAGAACACGCAGATGATTTTCGTCTGCTCGCCCGGCAACCCCACGGGCGCGGTGATGCCGCTGTCCGAATGGGAAAAGCTGTTCGCGCTGTCGGACCGCCACGGCTTCGTGATCGCCAGCGACGAGTGCTATAGCGAGATCTACTTCCAGGACGAGGCCCCGCTGGGCGGCCTGGAAGCCGCGCAGAAGCTGGGCCGCCATGACTTCAAGAACCTGGTGATGTTCACCAGCCTCTCCAAGCGCAGCAATGTGCCCGGTCTGCGCAGCGGCTTCGTGGCCGGCGATGCGGCCCTGCTCAAGTCCTTTCTGCTGTACCGCACCTATCACGGCGGCGCCATGAGCCCCGTGGTGCAGAACGCGTCGGTGGCCGCCTGGGGCGACGAAGCCCATGTGGTGGAAAACCGCCGCCTGTACCGCGAGAAGTTCGCCCAGGTCACGCCGGTGCTGGCCAAGGTCATGGATGTGAAACTGCCCGACGCGAGCTTTTACCTCTGGGCAGGCATCCCCTCTGCATTGGGCATGGATGATGCGCAGTTTGCGCGCGAGCTGTATGCTCATACAGGTGTTACAGTATTGCCGGGCAGCTATCTGGCCCGCGAAGCCCATGGCGCCAACCCCGGTGCCAACCGCGTGCGCATGGCTCTGGTCGCCGAAACAGCAGAATGCCTGGAAGCCGCCCAGCGCATTGCCCAGTTCATCGAAAGCCGTACCCGCTGACACCTCCAAGGCCTGCCATCGCAGGCCTTTTATTCCTCTCCGATTCACCTCAACTTTCGATCTTTGACCGAAAACATCATGACGCAACAACTGCAATCCATCATCGACAACGCCTGGGACAACCGTGCCAATATCTCGCCTTCCGCCGCCCCCAAGGAAGTGGTGGATGCCGTGGAGCATGTGATCGCCGAACTCAACAACGGCAAGCTGCGCGTGGCCTCCCGCGAAGGCGTGGGCCAGTGGACCGTGCACCAGTGGATCAAGAAGGCCGTGCTGCTGTCCTTCCGCCTCAAGGACAATGCGCTGATCCAGTCCGGCGACCTGAACTTCTTCGACAAGGTGCCCACCAAGTTTGAAGGCATGAGCGAAGCCGAGATCGCCGCCACCGGCGTGCGCGTCGTTCCTCCGGCCGTGGCCCGCCGCGGCTCCTTCATCGCCAAGGGCGCGATCCTCATGCCTTCCTATGTGAACATCGGCGCCTATGTGGACGAAGGCACCATGGTCGACACCTGGGCCACCGTCGGCTCCTGCGCTCAAGTCGGCAAGAACGTCCACCTGTCGGGCGGCGTGGGCCTGGGCGGCGTGCTCGAGCCCCTGCAAGCCAACCCCACCATCATCGAAGACAACTGCTTCATCGGCGCACGCTCCGAAGTCGTCGAAGGCGTGATCGTGGAAGAAAACTCCGTGCTGGGCATGGGCGTGTACATCGGCCAGTCGACGCCTCTGTTCAACCGCGAAACCGGCGAAATCACCTACGGCCGCGTGCCCAGCGGCTCGGTGGTGGTCAGCGGCAACATCCCCAAGAAGACCAAGGACGGCAAGGATTACTCCATGTACGCGGCCATCATCGTCAAGCGTGTGGATGCCCAGACCCGCTCCAAGACCAGCATCAACGACCTGCTGCGCGACTGATAGCGCGCCGGGGCCCGGCCTCGATGCGACCAAGCCTGCCCGCCTAGGCGCGCAGGCTTTTTTCATGCCCTGGATCAGGCGTGCGCGTGCCGCCAGCACGCGGGCCGCATCACAAGACGCTAACATGCGCGGATAGAGAGCTCGCGCATAACAAGCTGAGGAACGAATGAGCACCATGGAAAAAATTCTGCGTCTGATGGCCGAAAAGAATGCCTCGGACGTGTATCTGTCGGCCCGCGCTCCGGCGCTGATCAAGATCAACGGCGTCTGCGTTCCCATCAACAACCAGGAGCTGCCCCCCGAGGCTCCGCTGGCCCTGCTGGCCGAGGTCGTGACGCCGGCCGCGATCGAGGAGCTCAAGCAGAAGCACGAGCTCAATATCGCGATTCCCATCAGCGGCATAGGCCGCTTCCGTATCAGCGCCATGCGCCAGCGCGGCACTTATGCGGTGGTGATCCGCTACATCTCGCTGCAAGTGCCCACGCGCGAAAGCCTGAACCTGCCCCCTGTCCTCAGCAATCTGATCATGGAAAAGCGCGGACTGGTGCTGGTGGTCGGCGCCACGGGTTCGGGCAAGAGCACCAGCCTGGCCGCCATGATCGAGGAGCGCAACACCAAGCTCACGGGCCATATCCTCACGGTGGAAGACCCCATCGAATTCCAGTTCCGCAGCAAGAAGTCCATCGTCAACCAGCGCGAGGTGGGCACCGATACCGACTCGCTGCACACCGCCCTCAAGAACGCGCTGCGCCAGGCGCCCGATGTGATCCTGATCGGCGAAATCCGCGACCGCGAGACCATGTCCGCCGCCCTGGCCTATGCGCAATCGGGCCATCTGTGCCTGGCCACTCTGCACGCCAACAACAGCTACCAGACGCTCAACCGCATGCTCTCCTTCTTCCCCGAGGAGGTGCGCCCCACCATGCTGGGCGAGCTGGCCGCCTCGCTCAAGGCCGTGATCTCCCAGCGCCTGGTGCGCACCGTCACGGGCTCGCGCGTGCCGGCCGTGGAAGTCATGCTCAACACCAAGCTGATAGGCGACATGATTTTGCGCGGCGACTTCGCGGGAGTGAAGGAAGCCATGGAGAAATCCATGGCCGAAGGCTCGCAAACCTTTGAGGATGCGCTGTCCGCCCTGGTGTGCAATGGCACAATTGAGCGCAGTGAAGCGCTGGCCTATGCCGATTCGCCTACCAATCTGATGTGGCGCCTGGACCATGACCTCAACCATGCCTCACGCCCCAGCGCCCCGGACAGCACCGACGTGACGCTGCCCGGCGATGACGATATGCCGTCGTTCACGGAAATCACCCTGGATGTCAAGCCTGCCTGAGACGGCAACCCTGGCATCGTTTTAGTTTGAAGCCCCCTCCATGTCCCGCACCCTGCAACTGACCGAGCAGCTCATCAGCCTGCCCTCTGTCACCCCCGAAGACGCCGGCTGCCTTGAGCTGCTGGCCGATGCCCTGACGCCCATGGGCTTTGCCTGCGAGAGGCTGGACAGCGGCCCCGAAGACTTCCGCGTGCGCAATCTGTGGGCCAAGCGCCTCTCGGCCCACGGCCCGGCGGCGCCCAGCGCCGTCCATGCCGACAGGCCCGTGCTGGTGTTCGCCGGCCACACCGATGTCGTGCCTCCCGGCCCGCTCAAGGAATGGACCAGTCCGCCGTTCGTGCCCATGCACCGCGACGGCCGCCTCTACGGCCGCGGCGCCAGCGATATGAAGACCTCCATCGCGGCCTTTGTCGTGGCACTCGAAGAGTTTCTGCAGTCCACGCCCGAGCCGGCTTTCGACATCGCCCTGCTGCTGACCAGCGACGAGGAAGGCCCGTCCGTGGACGGCACCAAGGTCGTGGTCGAGGCACTCAGACAGCGCGGCGAGCGCCTGGACTGGTGCATCGTGGGCGAGCCCACCTCGGTGAAGCAGACCGGCGACATGATCAAGAACGGCCGCCGCGGCACCATGAGCGGCAAGCTCACCGTCAACGGCGTGCAAGGCCATATCGCCTATCCACAGCTGGCACGCAACCCGATTCACGAGGCTCTGCCCGCGCTGACCGAACTCGCGGCCACGGTCTGGGACCGCGGCAATGACTTCTTTCAGCCTACCAGCTGGCAGATCAGCAATATCCACGGCGGCACCGGCGCCAGCAATGTGATCCCCGGCCATGTGGTGATCGATTTCAACTTCCGCTTCTGCACCGAATCCAGCTCCGAATCGCTGCAAAAGCGCGTGCACGAGGTGCTGGACCGCCACGGCCTGGAGTATTCGCTGGTCTGGACCATAGGCGGCCAGCCCTTCCTGACCACGCCCGGCACCCTGGTCGGTGCGGTGCAGGCCGCCATCAAGGACGAAACCGGACTGGACACCGAACTCTCCACCACGGGCGGCACCAGCGACGGGCGCTTCATCGCCCAGATCTGCCCCGAGGTGATCGAGTTGGGTCCACCCAACGCCAGCATCCACAAGATCGACGAATACATTGCCGTGGCCGATATCGAGCCGCTGAAGAACATCTACCGCAAGACGCTGGAACAACTCCAGCGCCAGCAGACCAGCCCACAGACCGCATGAGCAACAGCACCCACTCCCAAATCTCCGGCGCCACGATTGCGGCCCTGATTGCCAGCGGCGCCCAGGCGCTGGTCGCGGCCGGCGTGGCCTTCGGCCATGGCACGGCCACGGCCGAGGACGAAGCCGCCTGGCTCACGCTCTGGAAGCTGGGCCTGCCGCTGGACAGCGAACTCACGCCGGGCGCACCGGAATCCGTCGCGGATCAGGCTGTAAGCAAGGAACAGCAAGCGCAGGTAGCTAAGCTTTTTGAGGAACGCATCCACAGCCGCAAACCCGCCGCCTACCTGACCCGCGAGGCCTGGCTGGTGGGCGTGCCCTTCTACGTCGACGAGCGCTCCATCGTGCCGCGCAGCTTCATCGCCGAGCTGCTGGCCGACGGCAGCATAGACGGCTGGCTCTCGGACAAGACCCTGGAGGTGTTGGACCTGTGCACGGGCAATGGCTCCCTGGCCTGCCTGGCCGCCATGGCCTACCCCGAGGTCAGCGTCACGGGCGCCGACATCTCGCAGGACGCCCTGGCCGTGGCGCGCATCAATGTGGACAAGCACGGGTTGCAGCAGCGCGTGAAACTGATGGAAAGCGATGGCCTGAGCCAGCTGCCCGGCCCCTGGGATCTGGTGCTGTGCAACCCGCCCTATGTGAATGCCGACAGCATGCGCAAGCTGCCCGCCGAATACCAGGCCGAGCCCGAGCTGGCCCTGGCCGGCGGCACCGACGGCATGGACTTCATCCGCCAGCTGCTCCAGGACCTGCCGGCGCGCCTGAACAAGGAAGCCGTGGTGATTCTGGAAATCGGCAATGAAAAGCCGTTCTTCGAGGCCGCCTTCCCCGACCTGCCCGTGTTCTGGCTAGACACCAGCTCGGGCGATGAGCAGGTGCTGCTGATCACCGAGGAAGCGCTGCGCCACTGGTCGAACCACGACCTGCCCCGCTAGCATCAGCCGCGGCAGAGCAAAAAGGCCCGGAATATCCGGGCCTTCGGCATTCTGCGCCGGCGTCCATCAATAGGACATCACGCGCGTCGCCAGCTTGGAGATCGGCGTGCGGATCAGCCCCTCCACGCGCGCGGGCAACAGCATGGGCTTGAGCAGCATGCGTACCGCGAGATCGGCCGGCAGGCGGCGGCTCACCAGCTCGTAGATATGCCGGGCCAGGTCTTCGAAACGCCGGCTGCTGCCAGCGAAATAGCGGCCCTTGTGTGCCCAGACATGCCGCAGCGCGATGTCCGAATCGCTCTCGCGCAACTCCTTGAGCCGCCCATACAAGGCTCCGGCAATGCGTACCCGCCCCACGGGCGACTGGTCCTGCAGCTGCTTGAAGTATTTGAGGAAATGCTTGTAGTGGCTGACCTCGTCGCTGCGGATATTGTCGAGCAGCTCAGTCAGCACCGGCTCGTTGCTGAGCTCGCGCAGCGTGTGATAGTAGGCCGTGGTGCCGGTTTCCACCACGCAGCGCGCCACCATTTCCAGGCGCTGGTCGGGGTAGAGCTCCTCCATGGTGCAGAGCTTGGAGTATTCGGCAAAAAAGCTGTCATAGGCCTGCTGCCAGGGAAACTCGGGCCACACCGTCTCCACATAGGCGCGCAGCGACTGGCCATGCTGCAGTTCCTCGGCCTCCCAATGATCCTTGAGCCACGATGCGATCTCCGGATAGGCCGCATAGTGCTCGGCGAGATTGGTGGCGTAGGTGTCGGAGCCGGTTTCGATAAAGGAAGCACTCATCAGCAGAAAGAACAGATCTTCATTGTTCTCGACCGCCGCACGATCAATCTCGGCAAAAGCAATATCTTCTATGCGCCAGTGAGGAGATCCACGCTTGCCGTCAGTGCTTGAATAGGACAGGTTTTGCTGCATCAGTTGTTAGACCCGTTATGTCAGCGAACAAGGTAATTCGTTGATTAAAGATACGCCATTCAGCGAGGCCTGCCGCCCAATCCATGCCGGATCGAACCAACATTACAGCCCGCTAACAATTCTTCAAATACCCCGACGCTAGCCTCGCGCCTGGGATTAAATGCCACACCATTTCATCACAGTCTCGAAAGACGGACCGATTTCACCCATGCCAAATGGCCGGCGGCCCAAACAACCGACGCGGCTTTAAACCCAGAGCCTCCGAATTAACACCGCGAGGCCAAGCTGCATTATGGAAAACGCCAGCGGCAGTATAGGCGCAGAGGCTCTCGCTCCCTGAGCCGGCTGGCGCCAGGAGCCCGCCCGAGGCCTGCCGCTCCCCCATCCGTGCCGCCAAGGCACGCGGCCACAATCCCAACACAGACCGGCCTGCATTCAATCGCTGGGATAATCGGGCCCAGTCATGATCAGCCTCAAGAACATCACGCTGCGCCGCGGCACCAAAGTCCTGCTCGACCAGGTCAGCACCACCATCAACCCGGGAGAGTCCGTCGGCCTTGTGGGCCGCAACGGCGCCGGCAAGTCCAGCCTGTTTGCCCTGCTCAACGGCAGCATCAGCGAGGATGGTGGTGATTTTTTCATCCCCCCGCAATGGCGCATGGCCCAGGTGGCCCAGCACATGCCGGAAACCGACGAATCTGCCACCCAGTTTGTGCTGGATGGCGACACGCGCCTGGCAGAGCTGAATGCCCAGCTGGCCGCAGCCGAAGCGTCCGGCGACGGCATGGAAATCGCGCAAGCCTATGTGGATCTGGCCGATGCCGGCGCGCATGACGCGGTATCGCGCGCGCAGTCGCTGATTCTGGGCCTGGGCTTCAAGGTCTCCGAGCTGGAGCACCCGGTCAACAGCTTCTCGGGCGGCTGGCGCATGCGCCTGCAGCTGGCCCGCGCACTGATGGCCCCCAGCGACCTGCTGCTGCTGGACGAGCCCACCAACCACCTGGACCTGGACGCGCTGGTCTGGCTGGAAGCCTGGCTCAAGCGCTATAGCGGCACGATGATCGTCATCAGCCACGACCGCGAATTTTTGGACGCCATCACCAACGTCACCCTGCAAATTCAGGGCGGGCAGATCAATCGCTACGGCGGCAATTACTCCCGCTTTGAAGAACTGCGCGCTCAGCAGCTGGAACTGCAGGCGGCCAGCTTCGCCAAGCAGCAGGAAAAGATGGCGCACCTGCAAAAGTTCATCGACCGCTTCAAGGCCAAGGCCAGCAAGGCCAAGCAGGCGCAAAGCCGGGTCAAGCAACTCGAGCGCATGGAAAAGATCGGCCCGGTGCTGGCCGAGGCCGAATTCACCTTCGAATTCAAGGAGCCCGCGAATCTGCCCAACCCCATGCTGGCGATCACCGATGCGGCCTTCGGCTATGTGGACGACGAAGGCCAGGCGACCACCATTCTGCGCGGTGTCAACCGCTCGGTGCTGGCAGGTCAGCGCATAGGCATTCTGGGCGCCAACGGTCAGGGTAAATCGACCCTGGTCAAGACCATTGCGCGCGAGATGGGGGCTCTGGCCGGCACCGTCACCGAAGGCAAGGGTCTCAATATCGGCTACTTTGCCCAGCAGGAACTGGATGTGCTGCGCCCCGGCGAGAACCCGCTGGAGCACATGATCCGTCTGGCCCGCGAACTGGGCGCAGCGGCCCCCGCAGCCAGTCGCGAGCAGGACTTGCGCAACTGGCTGGGTACCTTCAACTTCAGCGGCGACATGGTCAAACAGGCCGTGGGCAGCATGAGCGGCGGCGAAAAAGCCCGCCTGGTGCTGGCCATGATCGTCTGGCAACGCCCCAATCTGCTGCTGCTGGACGAGCCTACCAACCACCTGGACCTGGCCACGCGCGAAGCCCTGGCCATGGCGCTCAACGACTT
>JAFAIY010000443.1 GCA_019236485.1 Comamonas sp.
ATGGCGGGATTCGAACTCGCGACCCCTTGCACCCCATGCAAGTGCGCTACCAGGCTGCGCTACATTCCGAAGACTTGAATTATATACAGTTTTTTGAGCTCACAGTGAAAGTAGCGCTCGAATCTGCAAAAGTTCTTCCTTGACCTCATCGGCACCCAAGGCCGGAACCTGCCTGGATGGCTCGACGGCCAGCATCTCGGTGAGCAGATGCTCCTGCGCCCGGATCTCTCCAGACATGGAGCCGGCAAGCTGCGCCGCTGCCGCCACGGACAGCTCGGCAGTTGCCTTGCCAGGTGACACCTGCTCGCGCAGGCGATTGCGCGCGCCGCTGATGGTGAAGCCCTGCTCGTAGAGAAGCTCGCGAATGCGCCTCACCATCAGCACCTCGTGATGCTGGTAGTAGCGGCGGTTGCCGCGGCGCTTCATGGGCTTGAGCTGGGCAAACTCCTGCTCCCAGTAGCGCAGCACATGCGGCTTGACGTCGCACAGATCCGCCACCTCACCGATGGTGAAATAGCGTTTGGCAGGAATCGCAGGCAAATGTGAAACCATGGCTGAGCTGCAAGCAGACGGTGCTGGTTTGAGATGGGGAAGTTGTGCAATATAGCGCGAAGAGCTGAGCAGCCCTTGCACCATTTCCGGCTCAAGACCTGTCAGCTCCTCGATTGTGCAATACCCGGACACACCGGGCATCAGGCATCACGCCAATGGCTTAGAACTCGGAGCTTTCGCCCTGAATCAGCTCCTTGAGCTTGCTGCTCGCATGGAAAGTGACGACGCGGCGCGCCGCTATAGGAATCAGCTCGCCCGTGCGCGGGTTGCGGCCGGGGCGAGGCGCCTTGGTGCGGATCTGGAAGTTGCCGAAGCCCGAGAGCTTGACGTCTTCGCCTTCCACCAGCTTTTGCGAGATCAGGTCGAAAAACGCATCCACCATGTCCTTGGCTTCGCGCTTGTTCAGGCCTATCTCGTCAAACAGCAGATCGGCCAGCTGCGCCTTGGTCAGCGCCGGGCTGTCGATGCTTTCTACGGCAAGCTCCATGGGTCGATCTCCTTGGGGGTTGAACATAATCAACGCAGGCGTGCGGCCACACGCTCTTGCAGCTGCGCCAGCACCGCATGCACGGCCTGCTCGATCTGCGTGTCGGCCAGGCTGCCCTCGTCGCTCATCAGCGTCAGGCGCACGGCCAGGCTCTTCTCGTCCTGGGCCAGGCTGCCGGCAGCGGCTTCCTCGCCGGCCTTGAGCTTCTTGGGGCGGAACACGTCGAACAGCGCGGCATGGCGCAGAATGCCGCCCGTCTGAGCCACGTGGACGGCTTCCATGAGCTGGGCATGGGTCACGGCTTCCTTGACCACCACGGCGATGTCGCGCTCCACGGCCTGGTGCTTGGCCACGGGCTTGAACACCGCCACATTGCGGGCCAGCACGGCGTCGAGTTCCAGCTCGAACATGATGGGCGCTTGCGCCAGATCCCATTCCTGGCGCCACTTGGGATGCAGCTCGCCAACAAAGCCTATGGGCTTGCCGTTCAGCAGCACGCGCGCGCAGCGGCCGGGGTGCATGGCCGGATGCTCGGCGGGCTCGAACACGGGCTTGAGCGGCGCCAGCAGCGCTTCCACATCGCCCTTGACGTCGTAGAAGTCCACCTTGGCCTCGGCCCTGCCCCATTGCAGCTGGTCAGCTGCACCATAGGCGAGACCGGCCACGCGCATGGGCTGGTAAAAGCCCTTGACGGTGGTGTCGGAGTCGACGACCGAGTCATCCTTGAAGAACACGCGGCCCAGTTCGAACACGCGCACGCGCTGGGCCTTGCGGTCCACGTTGAACTTCAAAACCTGCAGCAGCGAGCCCAGCAGCGAGGAGCGCATCACGCTCAAATGGCTGGCAATGGGGTTGAGCAACTTGATGGCATTGGCATTGCCGGCCAGCTCCTGCTCCCACTTTTCTTCGACAAAGCTGAAGTTGATGGTTTCCTGATAGCCCAGGGCCGCGAGTTCGCGGCGCACGGCAAACGGGCTGCGCTCGTTTTCGGCACGCAGCTTGGGCGAGATAGGCGCCAGCGGCTTGGTGGTCGGCAGGTTTTCGTAGCCGATCATGCGGGCCACTTCTTCGATCAAATCTTCTTCCAGATTGATGTCAAAGCGGAACGTGGGAGCGGTGACCGAGATCACAGGCTCGCCTGCCGCACCTTCCGAAGCCACAGTGGCAGGCAGGCCCAGGCCGTTCAAGGCATCCAGGCACTGCTGCTGGGTCACGGCCATGCCGATCACCTTAGCGGCACGCGCCACGCGCAGCTGCACGGTCTTGGGCGCCGGCATATTGGGCTGATGGTCGTCCATGGCGCCGACCTGAGTCTCGGGCGTGCTGCAGATCTCCAGCACCAGGGCGGTGATGCGCTCGATATGCTCGACCGTGTGCTCCGGGTCCACGCCGCGCTCGAAGCGATGGCCGGCATCGGTCGAGAAGTTGAAGTGGCGCGAGCGGCCGGCCACGGCCTTGGGCCACCAGAAAGCGGCCTCGATGTAGATGTTCTTGGTGTCGTCTGACACGGCCGTGGCGTCGCCACCCATGATGCCGGCCAGGGACTCGACTTCCTTGTCATCGGCGATCACGCCGACCTTGATGAAGTCATCGATCTTGATGGTGTTGCCGTTGAGCAGCTTGAGCGTTTCGCCCTCCTTGCCCCAGCGCACGTTCAGGCCACCGTGGATCTTGTCCAGATCAAAGATATGGCTGGGACGGCCCAGCTCGAACATCACGTAGTTGGAGATGTCCACCAGCGGCGAGACGCCGCGCTGACCGCAACGCGCCAGACGGTCCAGCATCCACTGCGGGGTCTTCACCTGGGTGTTGACGTTGCGCACGATGCGGCCCGAGAAGCGGCCGCAGAGGTCGGCGGCCTCGATCTTGACGGGCAGCTTGTCCTGGCTGGCGACGGCGGCAGCGGGGAAGGACAGAGGCTTCAGCGGAGCGCCGGTCAGCGCCGACAGCTCGCGCGCCACGCCGTAGACCGACAGGCAGTGCGCGAGATTGGGCGTGAGCTTGAGCGTGAACAGCGTGTCGTCGAGGTTCAGGTACTCGCGCACGTTCTGGCCCAGAGGCGCATCGGCGGGGAATTCCAGCAGGCCGCTGGCGTCTTCGTCAATGCCCAGCTCCTTGGCCGAGCACAGCATGCCAAAGCTCTGCACGCCGCGCAGCTTGCCGATCTTGATCTTGAAGGGCTTGCCGTCCTCGCCCGGGGGCAGCTCGGCGCCCACGGTGGCGCAGGGAATGCGGATGCCCACGCGCGCATTGGGTGCGCCGCAGACGATGTTCAGCAGCTCGGGGCCGCCCACATCGACCTGGCAGATGCGCAGGCGGTCGGCGTCGGGGTGCTGCACGGCTTCCTTGATTTCACCGACCACGATGCCGGTGAAGGGAGGTGCCACAGGATCCAGCTCTTCCACTTCCAGACCGGCCATGGTCAGGGTGTCGGCCAGCTCTTGGGTGGTCAGATTGGGGTTGCAGTATTCGCGCAACCAGGATTCAGGAAATTGCATAGTCAGACTCTTTGGCGTTCATGCCAGCTGCACCTTGCAGGTCTGCAACTGGCTGGGCATGCGTACTTTCAAAAGAAGAGCTGTTGACACTTGACCTATATGCACTTCAGCATCGAAACCATCTGAAGTTCTTGGAATACAAGCGCTGGCAGCTCACTTTTTCATTACTGAAACTGCGACAGGAAACGGATATCGCCGTCGAAGAACAGGCGCAGGTCGTTCACGCCATAACGCAGCATGGTCAGGCGGTCGGGGCCCATGCCAAAGGCAAAGCCGATGTATTTCTCGGGGTCCAGGCCCATGTTGCGCACCACATTGGGGTGCACCTGGCCGGAACCGGCCACTTCCAGCCAGCGCCCGGCCAGCGGGCCGCTCTGGAACTGGATGTCGATTTCGGCCGAAGGCTCGGTGAACGGGAAGAAGCTGGGACGGAAGCGCAGCACCAGGTCATCCTGCTCGAAGAAGGTCTTGCAGAAGTCGGTGAACACGACCTTCAGATCCTTGAAGCTCACGTTCTCGCCGATCCACAGGCCTTCGCACTGGTGGAACATGGGCGAGTGGGTGGCGTCCGAGTCCACACGGTAGGTGCGGCCCGGGGCAATCACGCGGATCTCGGGCATGGTCTGGCCGGCATCGAGCTGATTGCGGTAATTTTTCACATGCTGCACCGCATGGCGCACCTGCATGGGGCTGGTGTGCGTGCGCAGCAGATTGGGCGCGTGCTGCGTGCCGCCTTCCACATAGAAGGTGTCGTGCATGGAGCGCGCGGGATGGTCTTCGGGCGTGTTCAGCGCCGTGAAGTTGAACCAGTCGGATTCGATCTCGGGGCCCTGGGCCACTTCAAAGCCCATGGAGCCAAAGATGCCCTCGATGCGCTCCAGCGTCAGCGACACGGGGTGCAGGCCGCCGGCGCCACGGCCGCGACCGGGCAGGGTCACGTCCAGCACTTCGGCCTTCAGATGGGCCTGCAGCTCGGCATCGGCCAGGGCCTTGCGGCGGGCGGTCAGAGCCGCTTCGATTGCCTGCTTGGCCACATTGATGGCAGCGCCGCGCGATTTTTTCTCTTCGACGGAAAGCTGCGCCATGCCCTTCATGAGCTCGGTCATCTTGCCCGACTTGCCCAGAAACTGCGCCTTGGCGTTTTCCAGATCAGCGGGGGTGTGGGCTTGCGCAAACAGCTGCTGCGCGCTCTCGACCAGAGAATCCAACTCGTTCATATCGACTCTTTATCGAATCTTAAAAATAAACAAGGGCTAGCGCCTTTTCAAGCCCTAGCCCTTGCTGTTTGTGCACCAGCAGCTACTGAATCAAGAGTAACTACCGATCGTGACCTTAGGCAGCCAGCTTGGCCTTGACTTGGTCGACGATAGCCGCAAAAGCAGCCTTGTCGTGCACGGCGATATCGGCCAGCATCTTGCGGTCGATTTCGATGGCAGCCTTCTTCAGGCCGTTGGCGAATTGGCTGTAGGTCAGGCCCAGTTCACGTGCAGCAGCATTGATACGGGCGATCCACAGTTGGCGGAACACGCGCTTCTTGTTGCGACGGTCACGGTAGGCATACTGACCAGCCTTCATTACCGCTTGCTTGGCAACGCGGAAGACGTTACCACGGCGGCCACGGAAACCCTTGGCAAGGGCCAGAACTTTTTTGTGACGGGCGCGAGCCGTTACACCACGTTTGACGCGAGGCATGTGTTTTCTCCTAGTTCGTCAGTGAATTACAGGCCCATGCCGGGCAGCATTTGTGCGACGTGACCCATGTTGGTCTCATGCACAGCAACTGCACCACGCAGGTGGCGCTTGTTCTTGGTGGTCTTCTTGGTCAAGATGTGACGCTTGAAGGCTTGACCGCGCTTGACGGTACCACCGGGACGAACGCGAAAACGCTTCTTCGCGCTGCTCTTGGTCTTCATTTTGGGCATGTGAAGCTCCTGTTGAATTTGTGCTCGCAAGGCGGCGTGCAAACCTGCACGCACTTCGCTGGCCTCCGAGGCACTTGTGCATCAACCCGGCCTGAGCCGGATCAACGTCTTGCAGGCAAACCTGCAAAATTCTTTCCCTGCCGCACAAAACAAAAGTGGGCCAAGCCCACTTCTGCCTGCAAAGGCAAAACCGCAATTATGCCTTATCTGCGGTCTCAGGTGCTGCGGCCGTGCTATCGGCTTGCGCTTTTGCGCCACCCACAGGCTTTTTACCCGCACGTGCCGGAGCGATCATCATGATCATCTGACGGCCTTCGAGCTTGGGGAACTGCTCGACCTGAATGGTGTCCGCCAGATCGTCACGCAGACGGTTCAGCAGATCCAGACCCAGTTGCTGGTGCGTGATTTCACGACCGCGGAAACGCAGCGTGATCTTGCACTTATCGCCCTCCGCCAGGAAACGGCGGATATTGCGCAGCTTGACGTTGTAGTCGCCGTCGTCCGTACCAGGGCGGAATTTCACTTCCTTGATTTCGATGACGGTCTGCTTGGCCTTGGCTTCGGCAGCCTTCTTCTGTTCCTGGTACTTGAACTTGCCGTAATCCATCAGACGGCAAACCGGGGGCACGGCGGTGGCCGCAATTTCCACCAGGTCGACGTCCAGCTCGCCGGCCATGCGCAGCGCTTCTTGCAGCGGCACGATGCCCAGAGGCTCGTTCTCGGGACCAGACAGACGCACTTCAGGCGCCATGATTTCTCGGTTCAGTCGATGCTTGCGCTCTTCACGGTGGCGCCGATCGCGAAATTCAGTAGCTATGGTTTTCACCCTTGGATTGAAATGGCTACAACAGCGTAGCCGGCTACGCGTTCAGTACGCACGGACCGGCCCGCCACAAAACTTATTTGTATCAGACCTTGGCCGTGATGTCATTGGCGAGCAAATCGATGAATGCATCAACCGACATCACACCGAGGTCTTTGTTACCCCGGGCGCGCACTGCAACCGCACCAGCGGCCTTCTCCTTGTCGCCCGCGACGAGGATAAAAGGCAGCTTCTGCATGGAATGCTCGCGTATTTTATACGTAATCTTTTCGTTGCGCAGATCAGTCGCCACCCTAAGGCTTTGATTCGGCAATGCTTTTTGCAGCTTTTGCGCAACTTCCTGAACGTAGTCGGCCTGGGAGTCGGTGATGTTGAGCACCGCGGCCTGCACCGGAGCCAGCCAGGCGGGCAGCGCGCCCGAGTGGTGCTCGATCAGAATGCCGATGAAGCGCTCCAGCGATCCCAGAATCGCGCGGTGCAGCATGATGGGGCGGTGGCGCTCGCCGTCCTCGCCCACGTACTCGGCGTCCAGGCGCTCGGGCAGATTCGGGTCGACCTGAATCGTGCCGCACTGCCATTCACGACCCAGGGCGTCCTTCAGCGTGTACTCGATCTTGGGGCCGTAGAAAGCGCCTTCACCGGGCAGGTACTCGAACTCGCAGCCCGAGGCGCGCAGGCCTTCGGCCAGCGCATTCTCGGCCTTGTCCCAAGCCTCGTCGGTGCCGATGCGCTTTTCGGGGCGGGTCGACAGACGGTACAGGATGTTGGTGAAGCCGAAGTCCGCATAGACCTTCTGCAGCAGCGAAGTGAAGGCCGTCACTTCGGCCTGGATCTGGTCCTCGGTACAGAAGATGTGGCCGTCGTCCTGCGTGAAGGCGCGCACGCGCATGATGCCGTGCAGCGAGCCCGTGGGTTCGTTGCGGTGGCAGTTGCCGAACTCGCCGAAGCGCAGCGGCAGCTCGCGGTAGCTCTTGATGCCCTGCTTGAAGATGATGATGTGGCCCGGGCAGTTCATGGGCTTGAGGGCATATTCACGCTTTTCCGATTCGGTGGTGAACATGTTCTCGCGATACTTGTCCCAGTGGCCGGTCTTCTCCCACAGGCCCTTGTCCAGGATCTGCGGCGCCTTGACTTCCTGGTAGCCGTTGTCCTGATAGACCTTGCGCATGTACTGCTCGACCTGCTGCCAGATGGACCAGCCCTTGGGATGCCAGAACACGGTGCCGGGCGAATGCTCGTCGATATGGAACAGATCGAGCTCGCGGCCCAGCTTGCGGTGGTCGCGCTTCTCGGCTTCTTCCAGCATGGTCAGGTATTGCTGCAGCTCGTCCTTGCTGGCCCAGGCCGTGCCGTAGATGCGCTGCAGCATCTCGTTGCGGTGGTCGCCGCGCCAGTAGGCGCCGGCCACCTTCATCAGCTTGAAGTGCTTGAGCTTGCCGGTGCTGGGCACGTGGGGGCCGCGGCACAGATCTTCGAATGCGCCTTCACGGTACAGACTCACGTCCTCGTTACTGGGAATGGAGGCGATGATCTCGGCCTTGTAGTTCTCGCCCAGGCCCTTGAAGTACTGCACGGCCTCGTCGCGCGGCAGCACGCGGCGCTGCACGGGCTCATCCTTGTTGGCCAGCTCGGTCATCTTCTTCTCGATGGCCGCCAGATCCTCGGGCGTGAACGGGCGCTTGTACGAGAAGTCGTAGTAGAAGCCGTTCTCGATCACGGGACCGATGGTGACCTGGGCTTCGGGGAACAGCTCCTTGACCGCATAGGCCAGCAGGTGGGCCGTGGAATGGCGGATCACGTCCAGGCCGTCGGCATCCTTGGCCGTGACGATGGACAGCGGCGAGTCCTGCTCGATCACAAAGCTGGTGTCCACGACCTTGCCGTCGATCTTGCCGGCCAGCGCGGCCTTGGCCAGGCCCGAACCAATCGAAGCCGCGACTTCGGCCACCGAAACCGGACCCGGATATTCGCGCTTGGAGCCATCGGGGAGCGTGATGTTGATCATGAAATTCCTTGTCAAACCAAATTTGTGTGGGGGAAAGCCAGCGCCAGAGCTTTGGAGTTGCCTGAAAGCAAAAAGCGCGGAACCAGTCCGCGCTTCGATGAGGGTGTCGAGAAATCCCGGGCAGGCGCGAACCGCCAGCTGCCGTCAGCAGCTGAAGTACATCTCCGATGTAGTTCGCGGTGTCATAACCGATGATGCCTTTCTCGCCCTTGTGAATTGAAATCGGGACTATTCTAACCCGGCAACAAAAAAACGCCCGAGACTTTCGTCCCGGGCGCATAACCCCACTTTTTACTACCTAGACAGATTCACGGTTCCGGGAATCAGTGAAATTGCTCTTCCTCGGTGGAACCGGTCAGAGCCTTGACGCTGGACGAGCCGCCCTGGATCACGGTGGTCACGTCGTCGAAGTAACCTGCGCCCACTTCCTGCTGGTGCGAGACAAAGGTGTAGCCCTTGTCACGTGCCGCGAACTCGGGCTCCTGGATCATTTCCACGTAGTGCTTCATGCCTTCGCCGCGAGCGTACTCGTGGGCGAACTTGAAGGTGTTGTACCAGTTGCTGTGGATGCCGGCCAGGGTGATGAACTGGAACTTGTAGCCCAGTGCCGACAGATCTTCCTGGAAGGAAGCGATCTGGCTGTCGTTGAGGTTCTTCTTCCAGTTGAACGAGGGCGAGCAGTTGTACGACAGCAGCTTGCCTGGGCAGGCGGCGTGCACGGCCTGGGCGAATTCGCGGGCAAAGCCGATATCGGGCACGCCGGTTTCGCACCACACCAGGTCGGCATAGGGCGCATAGGCCACGCCGCGGCTGATGGACTGCTCCAGGCCGTTCTTGACACGGTAGAAGCCTTCTTGCGTGCGCTCGCCGGTCAGGAACGGGATGTCGTTCTCGTCGTGATTGCTGGTGATCAGATTGGCCGCCTCGGCATCGGTACGGGCCAGCACGATGGTGGGCACGCCCATCACGTCGGCTGCAAAACGAGCAGCAATCAGCTTCTCGACCGCTTCACGGGTGGGCACCAGCACCTTGCCGCCCATGTGGCCGCACTTCTTCACGGCAGCCAGCTGGTCTTCAAAGTGCACGCCGGCAGCGCCAGCCTGGATCATGTTCTTCATCAGCTCGAAAGCGTTGAGCACGCCGCCGAAGCCGGCTTCCGCATCGGCCACGATGGGCAGGAAGTAGTCGATGAACTCCTTGTCGCCGGGGTTGACGCCCTTGCCCCATTGGATTTCGTCGGCACGCTTGAAGGTGTTGTTGATGCGGCGCACCATGGTGGGTACCGAGTCATAGGCGTACAGCGACTGGTCGGGGTACATGGTCTCGGAGGTATTGCCGTCGGCAGCGACCTGCCAGCCCGACAGATACACGGCCTCCAGGCCTGCCTTGGCCTGCTGCATGGCCTGGCCTGCAGAGATGGCGCCAAAGGCGTTCACATAGCCCTTCTTCGAGCCACCGTTGATCTTGTCCCACAGCACATCGGCTCCGCGCTGAGCCAGCGTGTACTCGGGCTGCAGGCTGCCACGCAGACGCACCACATCGGCGGCGCTGTAGCCACGCTTGACGCTCTTCCAGCGAGGGTTCTGCGCCCAGTCCTTTTCGAGGGCGGCGATTTGCTGTTCACGGCTCAGTTGCTGGGTCAGGGATTGGGGCATGGTGCACTCCTTAGCGGTTGAAACAAGATGGTTTGGGGTTGGTCCTTGGGATCAACTGTACGGCGGCAGCAGCGGCTGAAGCACTCTTATGTCTTATAAAAGACTAAAAATTAAAATCAATAAAAACAATGACTTATTTTTTGTTTTCACAATAAGAAAATCAATTTCTCATATCGAGAAATATTGTGGCGGTGCAACATTACAAAATTTCACCATGCAAAACCAGATTTCCACTCAATGAAAATCCCGCGGTTTGCGGCCTTGCAGTCCTAGCAAGCTCCAGATGCAGTAGTCCGGATACGGCTCTGCACTGGTTTGCAGAGGCCGCTGACAGCCGCGAAGGGCGCACATTTCGGATCCGTTGATGCAAGCATGACACCTGCCGCCGGCCGGCCCGGCCAGACGCTATGCTTGGCGGCGCCATCCGCCCTTCAAGATCTGCCATGAACCTACCCAGCCGCCCTATCGCCTACCTCTGTCTGGGCCTGAGCATGTCCCTGGTCGGCAGCTATGTGGCGCTGTCCAAGCCGCTGGCCGCCGTCTTCCCCGTCATGCTGCTGGCCTGGCTGCGCTTCGGCATCGGTGCCGTGGCGATGCTGGGCTGGCTCAAACGCCCGGCCGGCGAAGCGCCGCTGTCGCGCCAGACCAAGCTGCTGCTGTTTCTGGAATCCTTTCTGGGCAACTTTCTCTTCACGCTGTGCATGATCAGCGGCGTGGCCATGACCAGCGCCGTCACGGCCGGGGTGACCATGGCCGCCATACCCGCGGCCATCGCCATCATGAGCTGGCTGTTTCTGCGCGAAGCCGTTGCCAGGCGTACGTGGATCGCTATTGCTCTTGCTGTCGCCGGCATCAGCCTGAATGCCGTCAGCACCGAAAGCGCGGCGGCCTCGTCCGAGGCCGCTCAGCACTCGCTGCTGGGCCAG
>JAFAIY010000474.1 GCA_019236485.1 Comamonas sp.
TCTTCCGATCTTTTACGCGGCATAAAAACTCCTGCCCCTCAGCTTGACAGGGCATCAGGACGCAAGGCAATATTTCAATAGAAAGAATTAAGTTCTATCAGATAGAACATCATTAAAACACTGTGCCAGCTGCAATGCAAGCATGAAATCCAAGTGAGGCAACCATGACATTCCCCCACCGCTTCGATCTCCTGATCAGCGAAGTCGGCCCACGCGACGGCCTGCAGTCGGTCTCGGCCACCATGAGCACGGCCCATAAATACGCCTGGATCGATGCCCTGGTGGCATCGGGCGTACAGGAAATCGAAGTCGGCTCCTTTGTATCGCCCAAGCTGCTGCCGCAGATGGCCGATGCCGCCGAAGTCGTACGCCACGCCGTCACCCACCCCGGCGTCACCATCATGGCCCTGGTGCCCAATCTCAAGGGAGCCGAAGCCGCCATGCGTGCTGGCGCGCACAAGATCACGCTGCCCGTATCGGCCAGCCCCGCTCACTCCATGGCCAATGTGCGCAAGACACCCGCTCAGATGGTGGAGGAAGTGCGCACCATCGCCAGGCTGCGCGACGAGATCGCCCCTGCCGTGCATATCGAGGCCGGCATCTCCACCGCTTTCGGCTGTACCTTGCAGGGCCTGGTGCCCGAGGACGAGGTGATCGCTCTGGCTGCAGCCTGCGTGGCCGCCGGCGCCGACGAATCGGGTCTGTCCGACACCACGGGCATGGCCAACCCGGCCCAGGTCAAGCGACTGTTCACGCGCCTGCGCAGCGAACTCGGCGACAGGGCCGGCGCCGCGCATATGCACAACACCAGAGGCCTGGGTCTGGCCAACTGCCTGGCCGCCTATGAGGCAGGCGTGCGCACTTTCGACGCCTCCCAGGCCGGACTGGGCGGCTGCCCCTATGCCCCCGGCGCCTCCGGCAATGTGGTGACCGAAGATCTGGTCTTCATGTTCGAAGCCATGGGACTGCGCACCGGCATTGATATTGAGCGATTGCTTGCAGCGCGAGAAACGCTGGCCGCCGGCCTGCCGGGCGAGGCGCTGTACGGCATGCTGCCACCCGCAGGCCTGCCCAAGGGCTTTGTGCCTCAACGTTACTGATCACGCCTCGGCTCACCGACGAGCCGAGCACCACAAGAGATGAATATGCACTCCTCAACCGAATCCGCCGGCTCCGGCGCTCCCCCCCTGCCCTATGCCGGCATCCGCGTGGTGGAATTCACCCATATGGTCATGGGCCCCAGCTGCGGCCTGATGCTGGCCGACCTGGGTGCCGAAGTCATCAAGGTCGAGCCCGTGGGCCACGGCCGCAACGGCGATGCCACGCGCCAGCTGCTGGGCTCGGGCTCGGGCTTTTTCCCGCTGTTCAACCGCAACAAGAAAAGCCTGACGCTGGATCTGCAGACCCCCGAGGGCAAGGAAGCCGCGCTGCGGCTGATCGCCACGGCCGATGTGGTGACCGAGAACTTCAAGCCCGGCACCATGACCAAGCTAGGCCTGGACTATGAAAGTCTCAAGCAGCAGTTTCCACGCCTCATCTATGTGAGCCACAAGGGCTTTCTGCCCGGCCCCTACGAACACCGCACGGCCCTGGACGAGGTGGTGCAGATGATGGGGGGCCTAGCCTATATGACAGGCAGGCCCGGCGATCCGCTGCGCGCGGGCACCAGTGTCAATGACATCATGGGCGGCATGTTCGGCGCCATGGGAGCCATGGCAGCCCTGGCCCAGCGCGAAAAGACGGGCAAGGGCCAGGAAGTGCAAAGCGCACTGTTCGAGAACAATGTGTTCCTGATCGCCCAGCACATGATGCAGTACGCGGTGACCGGCAAGCCCGCAGCCCCTATGCCCGCACGCATCTCGGCCTGGGCGATCTACGACGTGTTCGAAGTCCAGGGCGGCGAGCAGATCTTTCTGGCCGTGGTCAGCGACGGCGCATGGCGCGAGTTCTGCGATGCCTTCGGCCTGGCCCAGCTGCGTGACGATCCGCGCCTTGGCAGCAACAACGACCGCGTGCAGGCCCGCAGCTGGCTGATGCCGCTGCTGCGCGAAACCATGGCCAGATACAGCGCCGCGCACATCGCCCGGGTCTTCGAGGACAAGGGCCTGCCGTTTGCGCCCATCGCCCGCCCGCACGACCTGCTCGAAGACCCGCACCTGAACGCCACCGGTGCGCTGGCCCCCATCACCTTGCCCGACGGCCGCGACAGCAAGACCGTGCTGCTGCCGCTGACCCTGGACGGCAAGCATCTGCAGGTGCGTCTCTCGCCGCCCAAGCTCGGCGAGCACAGCCTCGATATCCTGAGCACGCTGGGCTACACGCCCGAGCAGGCCCGAGCACTGTCCCAGGGCCAGTAGACCCGGCGTTCGCTATCGATACCAGAGCTGCCAGCGCTTACTATCCCAAGGCAGAAAGCTGTTTACCCTTGAATCCCAATAGCCATGTGCGCTATCAGCTCCTGTTTTTGCAGACAGCCAGCAGGCCCTGCCAGAGCAGCACGGCCAGGGCAGCACCCAGGGTATTGGCCAGCGCATCCAGCCATTCCGCGCCGCGCGTGGTGGTGAACATGGCCTGCAGCATCTCGATCAGCCCGCCATAGGCCGCACACAACAGCACCACCAGCAGAGCCTGGACCACAGACCAGACCC
>JAFAIY010000484.1 GCA_019236485.1 Comamonas sp.
GCCGCAAACCAGGCTCCACAGCGACAGCGCGGGCACGTTGCCGGCCCAGCTGTGCACCAGCAGATCGGGCCCGAAGGCGCGCACCGCGCCGCCCTTGGGCGCGGGCTGGAAGCCGTCGAGCACGCCGGGATTGGCAAAGTCCTCGGCCACGAAGCGCCGCAGCTGCGCGGCGCGGAAGGTCTTGAAGAATCCCGTCAGCCCCAGGCGCACCATGTCGGCGTCATAGCCGCTGACCACGGGCAGCCAGGCCTCGGCCTCGCGGCGGTAGGGATCGTCCCGGTCCAGCAGGCGCGCGATGGCGCGGTCGATTACCTCGATGATCTGGGCCACCGTCATCGTGCTCAGATGGCGGTTTGCGGCCTCGCGCACGCGCTGCGCCAGCGCCTGCATCTGGGCCGCGCTCAGCACGGGTACAGAGACTTCCAGCCTCAGCTCGCCCTGCTCGAAGGGCAGCACCTGCCACTGCACCTCGTCTTCGTGCAGCCCTGGCAGGTAGCCGGCCGTGATCCGCTCGATCTTCATGTAGCGGAAGCCTTCACGAATTCCTCGACGGCCAGCGAACAGCCCTTGGCGGCCGCGCCTTCGGCCCGGCCCAGCAGCAGAAAGCCACCGTCGGCCCACAGGCCCACGTCCTCGGTCAGGATGGTGGTCACCGAGTTGTAATTGCCCAGGTCGCAGTGCACGAGAATGCCGCGCTCGCCGCTCGCCACGCTGCGGCCCGTGATGGGCTCGACCAGGCGCGAGCGTATCCAGTGCGGTCCCGACTTGACCGAGGGCAGCGTGGTGTTGCCGTCGTCGTAGAACTGGGTGCTGAGCTCGGTCATGCCATACATATTGATGCAGTGCGTGCGCGGCACGCCCAGCAGCCGCGACAGGTCCGCATAGAACTCTTCCAGCGGCAGCTCGCGCGACTGGCCTTTGTAGCCGCCCGTGTCCAGGATGCGGCTGCCCGCCGGCAGGCGAAAGCTGCGCCCCTGGGCGCGCAGCGCGTCCATCACATGGACCAGGCTGAAGCTCGCGCCCAGCAGCGCATAGGGCCGGCCGGTACGCTCGGCCTCCTCCAGCGCCGCGCACAGGCCGGCCATGTCCAGGCCCTCGGGCGTGAGCCAGTAGCGGCTGTCCGCCGTGCCGAATTCGCTCTTGGCCAGCGCGAGGTAATGCGCGAGCGAGGAATTGGGCATGGCCTGCTCGTCAGGAAACAGAACCCCCATGGGCAGGCGTTCGACTCCGCGCATGAAACGCTGCGCGAAGTGGCGCTTCATCGACAGGTCGTAGACCTCGAGCCTAGGATGGAAGTGGCGCCCGCGCGCAGCCAGTCCCTTGGCCTGGCCCGTGGTGCCGCTGGTCATGAACACGCGCTCGGCGGGCGAAGCCGGCTCGCTGCGCAGCTCCATGGCCTTGAAGGCATCGATGGGCACGGCCGGGATGTCGCTCCAGGTCTTCACATTGCGCAGCGTGGCGCCGCGGCGCTGGCAGAAGCTGCGAAACGGCGTATTGGATTCGTACTGGTGGGCGAACAGCCGCAGAGCGAGTTGGTCGAACTGATCGTCGGTGCAGGCATCCATAGAGATGAATGCGAGCAGGTCTGCGACCAGCAGGTCAGCCTTGTCCATGGAATTCCTTCGAGAGCTGGGACATGATGCTCCGAAGGCTCCCGCCCGCGGCGCATGGGGACGCGGCCACGTCAGGGGGCAAGCTCTTCTTCCGCCGGAATGACCCGGTTCAAGTTCTCGGGTGTGGATCTCAGCACTGGCGTGCACCCCGGAGCAGGAGGGCAATTTTAGCGCAGCGCCGTCCAAACAGCCCGGCATGGCCGCGTTGCCAGGCCGGCTTTCGCAGGGGGAGATTTACAGCTCGATGCAACCTAGGGTTGACCCTAGAGCCGGCGGCAACGATAATCAAGGCTTAGCAATTTCAGGAGTCCCCACGTGGACAGTGCCAGTTCAACCAGTGATTTAACGCAGACCGCAATGGCTGCGCTGCTGGCCGACTGACAGACTCCCCAGGATCGGGAGCCGTCGTCGACCGCCCCGCATCCCTTGCCCGCGAGCTTCACCACTTGCTGTTTTCCTCCCCTGCGCTCAGGCTGTACTGCCGTGCGCAGCACAGGTAGCAAGCTAGAACCTGCAAGCTCTGCTTTTCACTGAGATTTCGCACCCGAGTCATCCCGCCCTTGGCCGGATGGCAATCGCGCGAAAACGCTTGGCTGCGCTGCCGCCTGGCCCCTCCCCCTTGCACCGAGGAGAACGCCATGAGCAACCGCCTGACCCATTCTCTGCGCCCGCTGCGTCTGCTGCTGCGCGCCCCGTTCGGCCGTGCCGGCGGCACGCCGCACCGCGCCGCGCCCACAGTCCCGGCCACGCCTGCGCAGGCGCTGGAACAGATGCGCGAACTCGATGCCCGGACCAGTTGGCCCACGCATCGCATCCGCAGCTTTCTGAGCAGCCACACCGCGCTCTGAACGGCTTCGCCGCAGGCCGGCTGCAGTGCCGACCCGCTTTTCATTCACCTCTTTCCAAGGAACACGTATGGACCCCGACCCGAGTCGATCTTGCGGCGCGCCCTCCGCGGCGCGCATACGCAAGCCTGTTGGCGTGCGTGTTGACCTCAAGGCAGCGCGCACAGACTGGAACCCCGCCCCGGGGTCGCGCGCCTGATGCCATAGCCGGGCGGGCAACTCCCGGGCATCCCGAAGGAGTATGCCCATGCAACGCCTCGCCTGGCTGCACCTGCTGCAGCGCACCCGCTCTCAATCCGCTACCGCTACCCTCTCCCGCCACCACGGCCTGACCCATGCCGTAAGCTCGGCTCTGACCGAGCGCCGTGCCGACGTGCTGCGCCACCTGGCCGACCGCCATGCCACGCCCCTCATGGCCAGGGCCATGGCCAATCTCAGCACGCGCCAGCGCGCCGACGCCCTGTCGCTGCTGACGCGCGAACAGCGCAGCCGCATCTGCGACCAGCTGCGCTGCGCCGAGATGCAGCGTCCCTGGCTCGCGCGCCTGCCATGGACGCGGCCCGCAAACCAGGTCTGCCACTGAGGGAGAGAGTGTCATGCAGATTCTCAAAAACCTGTTCCGGGCCTTTCTGCACAGCCACCGCCTGGCCGGGCTGTTCGGCCGCCGGCCCATGCCGGCCGCCGATCCGTCCACGGCCGCCGCCGTGCCGCCGGCACTGGTGCAGAGCTTGCAAACCGCCGCCTGTAGCCGCACGGACGCCGTGCTGCAGCAGTTGGGCAGCTCGCTGCAGGGGCTGAGCGCCGAGGAGGCCGAAGAGCGCCTGGAACGCCACGGCCCCAACGAGGTGGCGCACGAAAAGCCGCTGCCCGCCTGGCTGCACCTCTGGCATTGCTACCGCAATCCCTTCAACCTGCTGCTGACGGTGCTGGCCGTCGTGTCCTATCTGACCGAGGACGAGAAAGCCACCATCGTCATCGCCAGCATGGTGCTGCTCTCCACCCTGCTGCGCTTTGTCCAGGAAGGCAGGTCCCGGCAGGCGGCCGCGCGCCTGCAAGCCCTGGTCGGCAACCGCGTCACCGTGCGCCGCAGGGCCGCGCCCGACGCCTCGCCCTCGGGCTTTCTCGACAGCGGCCATGGCCATGACGCCACGCTGGCCGAGCTGCCCATGCGCGAACTCGTGCCCGGGGACATCGTGGCCCTGTCGGCCGGCGACATGATTCCCGCCGACTGCCGCGTGCTCTCGGCCAAGGACCTGTTCGTGAGCCAGGCGGCCATGACCGGCGAGTCGCTGCCCGTGGAAAAAGACGGCCGCACCCGGGTCGCCGTGGAGTCCGGCCAGCTGCTGGAGACCGGCAATCTGCTGTTCATGGGCACCAATGTGGTCTCTGGCTCGGCCATGGCCGCGGTGATCGCCACGGGCAACCAGAGCTATTTCGGCACCCTGGCCGCACGCATCACGCGCCAGGACCGCACGGCCACGGCCTTCGAGAAAGGCGTGAACAGCGTCAGCTGGCTGCTGATCCGCTTTGCGGCCGTAATGGTGCCCGTGGTGCTGTTCATCAACGGCTATACCAAGGGCGACTGGGGCGAGGCCTTTCTGTTCGCACTCTCGGTGGCCGTAGGCCTCACGCC